>CAMDHB010000314.1 GCA_945897655.1 Pseudorhodobacter antarcticus | reverse complement strand
TTTTTGTCGTCGGTGCTGGATAATCTGACGACGGCGCTGGTGATGGGGGCGGTGGTGCTGGCGTTGGGGCGTGACAACCCAAGGTTTGTGGCGATTGCCTGTGTCTCGGTCGTCGTTGCGGCCAATGCGGGGGGCGCGTTCAGCCCGTTTGGCGACATCACCACCCTGATGGTGTGGCAAAAGGGCAAGCTGGAGTTCTTTGAGTTCTTTGGGCTGTTCCTGCCCTCGCTGGTGAACTGGGCGGTGCCTGCGGCGGTGATGTACTGGGCCATTCCGGTGGCCAAGCCTGCGCCCCGGGCCGAGAGGATTGCCGCCAAACCGGGGATGTGGGGCGTGGCGCTGCTGTTTGCGCTGACCATTGTCACGGCGGTTTTGTTCAAGAATTTCCTGCAGTTGCCGCCTGCGATGGGGATGATGCTGGGGTTGGGGTATTTGCAGGTCTATTCCTATGTCCTGAAGGTGGCGGGGAACCGGTGCGGGGATGAGGATATGGTGCTGGACAGCTTTGCCCAGGTGCAGCGGGTGGAGTGGGACACGCTGTTGTTCTTTTTCGGGATCATCTTTGCGGTCGGGGGCTTGGGCGTCTTGGGCTATTTGTCGGTGGCGTCGGAGGCGCTGTATGTGGGCCTTGGGCCGACGGCGGCGAATATCATCATCGGGGCGCTGTCGGCGATTGTGGACAACATTCCGCTGATGTTTGCCGTACTGACGATGGACCCAGTGATGTCGGACGGGCAGTGGATGTTGGTCACACTGACCGCAGGGGTGGGTGGGTCGATCTTGTCAGTGGGCTCGGCCGCCGGGGTGGCGTTGATGGGGCAGGCGCGGGGGCTGTATACGTTTTCCAGCCATCTGAAGTGGAGTTGGGCGGTGGCGCTGGGCTATGGCGCGGCGATCCTGTGCCATTTGTGGGTGAATGCGGCGTTGTTCTAGCGGCGATCAGGCGACGTGGCGCAGGGCGGTGCGGCCCAGAACGGCGAGGAGCGGCAGAGCCTCGTAATCGCGCAGGGCGCGGCGGGGCAGGTCTTGGAATGTGGTGCAGGCGGACATCAGGCAGCAGCCATCTGCGGTGATGAGGAAGGGTGCGCCGAGGTCCAAGGCCACGCAGTCGGTCACGGCGCGGCGTTCGTCTTTGGCGGCGACATGGCCGTCGCAGAGGGAGGCTGCGGAAATCAGTGCCTCCTCCTCACCATAAAGATACTCGACCGAGGCGCCGGAGATCAGGACAAGCTGGTCTGACGACACGAGGATATCGCCGTTGAGGCCGAAGAACGGGCTGCGCAGGACCACGGGGGCAAAGGTGCCACGGCTGGGAAAGGTGCGGCGGCGGGCGTGGAGGAGGGGTTGGAACCCGTCGTCGACTGTGGCGATCAGGTTGCCGGGGCGGAGAAGCCCGGCCCGCACCGGACCGCGCTTGGTGTCGATGGGCGTGTTCAGGCCGATCCATGGGGCGCGGTCGGGCAGGCCCGTGGTGCGGTGGGTCAGGCCGAACCACAGGGTGGCGGGGTGGCGTTTGGCGCCGGGTGCATCAGTGCAGAGGGCGTGGATGTCGGCGGTGTGCAGCGGCAGGGGGTCGGTTCCTTGGAAGGTTTGGCGCGTCCCCTCGCCCGGCAGGTCATAGGTCATGTCCCAGGTCCGCCGTGTCACGTCAAAGCCAAAGGTCAGGCGGGCGACGCCTTGGCGCTGCGGCAGGGGGCCGGGCAGAAGGTGGCGTCTGATCTGGCTGCCGTCGCGTTGCAGCAAGGACAGGCCGCCGATGGGGTCGAAGAACACCGAAAAGGCCCGGGTGCCATCGGGGGACTGGACTTGGAGGAGGACGGTGGGGTCCTGGACGGGCACGCGAAATTCAAGCAGGAAATGGCCTTGTTGCAGCAGCGCGGGGGTATCCGGGGCACGATCGGACCAGTCGGACAGGGCAAGCCAATCGTCATGCTGACGCAAAGCCGGCACGCGCCGGTCATCATCGGGAGAGAGTGCCATGCTGGCCCCTTTCGGTTCTGCCTGTTGCCGGCATTTTGCCGGGCTGTCCTGCCACTGGACTTGTTATTGCGACAAGGTTACGCGGTTTCTGGCCGTCTGTCACGTCCCCTGAGGCGGCCCGTTTCTGCGGGGATGCGAGGAGTTTGCCGATGACCACCGTTGATCCCGTTGCCCTGACCGCTGCCCTGATCCGCTGCCCCAGCGTGACCCCGGTTGAAGCGGGGACGCTGACCCTGTTGCAGGACGTGCTGGAGGGGGCGGGGTTTGAGTGCACCCGCGTGGACCGTGGCGGGATTTGCAACCTGTTTGCCCGCTGGGGGCGGCGGGGGGCGAACAAGACCTTCGGGTTTAACGGGCATGTCGATGTGGTGCCGGTGGGCGATGCGGCGGCCTGGACGCAAGACCCGTTTGGGGCGGCTGTGGTGGATGGCTGGATGTATGGGCGCGGGGCTACGGACATGAAATCGGGCGTTGCGGCTTTTGTCGCGGCGGCGGTGGAGTTTGTGGGTGTGACACCGCCGGATGGGGCGGTGGTGCTGACCATCACGGGGGATGAGGAGGACCGGGGCGAGGATGGCACGGTCGCCCTGTTGGACTGGATGGCGCTGAACGGCGAGCGGATGAGCCATTGTCTGGTGGGGGAGCCGACCAGCCCGAACCAGTTGGGCGACATGATGAAGATCGGACGGCGGGGGTCGTTGACGGCGCATTTCGTGGCCCAAGGGGTGCAGGGCCATGCGGCCTATCCGCACCGGGCGAAGAACCCGATGTCGGCCCTGGTCGCGTTGTTGGCGCGGTTGGAGGAGAAGCCGCTGGATGAGGGGACGGCGCATTTTGATGCCTCGACCCTGGCCATCACGACGATTGATTGCGGGAACCCGGTGACGAATGTGATCCCGGCCAAGGGGACGGCGACGGTCAATATCCGGTTCAATGATGCGCATACAGGAGCCTCGGTCACCGCATGGTTGCAGGGGCATGCAGCGGTGGTGGAAGCGGCGACTGGGGTGCGGATTGGGCTGTCGGTGTCAATCTCGGGTGAGAGCTTCCTGACGCCGCCGGGGGAGTTTTCGGGGTTGATTGCACGGGCGGTGGAGGCGGAGACGGGGATTGTGCCGGAGCCGTCGACGTCTGGTGGCACGTCGGATGCGCGATTTGTCAAGGATCATTGCCCGGTGGTGGAGTTTGGGCTGGTGGGCAAGACGATGCATCAGGTGGATGAGCGGGTCGAGGTGGCGCAGATTGTCAAGCTGACGGCGATATATGGGCGGATCCTGCGGGAGTATTTCGCGTGATCACCGAGACGCGGGATATTGCGACCTGTCTGGAATTGCGGCGGGTGGTGTTCATTCTAGAACAGGGCGTGTCGCTGGAGGATGAGGTGGACGGGCGGGACGGCGAGGCGCGGCATTTGCTGGCCTGGGCTGACGGGGTTGCGGTCGGGACGGCGCGGTTGTTGGTGGAGGGGGACGTTGGCAAGATTGGGAGGGTTTGTGTATTGGAGCAGGCCCGGGGGATGGGGATGGGGGCGGATCTGATCCGCTTTGCGGTGGAGGTATTCCGGGGCGTGCCGGGGGTTCGGAAGGTGAAGCTTGGGGCGCAGATTCACGCGTTGGGGTTTTATGAGCGGTTGGGGTTTGTGGCTGTGGGGCCGGTTTATATGGATGCGGGGATGGAGCATCGGGATATGGTTTTGGCGTTGTAAGGGGGTGTCCGGGTCTGGACGGATTTTGAAAGTGTTTGGAATCAGGGGCTAAGGGTTTTCAGTTAACCCGGTGGTAGGTATTTGGGACTGGGACTGGCACCCTGCCTTCTTCTGCCCGGAATCAAGGGCGTAAGCCCGCCGGGCAATGCCCGTCCCGTTCGGGGGCTTACGCGGCCCCACTGGGGCCACGGTCCCCCTCACACCTCGGGCGGGCATTCTGCGATGTTTCCAGCAGAAATTCGGCGGGAGGTGTGAAACCATAAAGTGCCTAGAGCATGTCGCCTTCAATTGCATCCATACCCTGCGGCCCGAAAATAGTTTAAGCATTCTTGGCTTGTGAAGAGGTCGCAGACTCGTCCGACCTGTTTCCAGAGAGCTTGGTATGTCCTCGCGGCAGCCTTGCGGATCAGCATCTTCAGCTTGGAGAATGCCATTTCTATAGGGTTCAGGTCGGGTGAGTAGGGCGGTAGGAAGATGATTTCGCAGCCTTTGGCCGTCAGCAGTTCGACCACGCGGGGCGATTTGTGGGAGGAGAGGTTGTCGGCCACAACGATCTGCCCA
>CAMDHB010000313.1 GCA_945897655.1 Pseudorhodobacter antarcticus | reverse complement strand
TCATGTCGGTTGGGGGGATGAACAGCCACACGAAAGGTCCTTTCCAGCGCGGTCTTGCCGCTGAAGGTTCGGGCTCGGATCTGGCCTCAGATGATTGAAGGCCCGGCAACGCGGGCACTTGATGGACAGCGCGCCAGACAGCGCGCCCTCCTCGATCTTGAATAGCAGACGGCCGCACCCCGAGCAACGGATGTCGCTGGTCATCGCAGGGCCGCGGGCGGGGCCCAGTTCATGATCAGCACCTCGGCCCGGTCAGGCTGCGCCCCTTTGGCCCCGATGGTGTAGGTCGTTTTGACCGCTTCGAACCGGAAGGCTTTGAACGTTTCGCGCACCCCTGGCACGTCGTTTAAAGACAGGATGAAACGCCCCTTCAAACCCGCCAGCTGGGTGGCCAGATCCTCAAACCGGGCGCGGCTGAAGAGCAGTTTGCCATAGTCGCTCTCGCAGCCCCAATAGGGCGGGTCGAGGTAGAAGAGGGTGGTGGGCGTGTCATAGCGGCGGATGAACTCGGCGAAGTCCAGGCATTCGATCACCACGCCGGACAAGCGTTCGTGCAGATCCTCCAGCATGGGCTCCAGGGTGGTCAGGTTGAATCGCGCCGACCGGTCCGGTGCCACCCCGAAATTCCGCCCTGAAACCTTGCCGCCAAAGGCCGTCCGCTGGAGGTAGAGAAAGCGCGCTGCGCGTTCCAGATCGGTCAGGGTTTCGGGGTTTGTGTCGACCAGGCGGTTGAACTCGGTCCGGGTCGTCAGCTGGAACCGCAGCACCTGCAGAAACTGGGGATAGTGGCGCTGCAGAATGCGAAAGAGGTTGGCCACATCGCGGCCAAAATCATTGATCACCTCGGCCCGCGGACGTGATGTCCGCCGCAGAAAGATGCCGCCCATGCCCACGAAAGGCTCGGCATAGGTGCGGTGTTCGGCATCCCCGTCGATCAGGGCGCAGATGCGTTTGGCAAGGTTGCGCTTGCCGCCCAGCCAAGGGGCGATGGGGCGGGTCGGGGCGACGGTTTCAGGGGGTGTGGTTAACCGATTGTTCATCCGAATCAGACCTTCTGGGCCGTGCCCGAAAGGGCGGTGCGGCCATAAGGTTATGCTGGTCGGTGGGGGTTCTTGATTGTGCCCCATGTCGGGGAGCGTTGGCGCGCTCCCCGGCCTCCCTTTCGGGGGGCCGCATCATCAGGTCAGGGTGACCGGGCGGGTCACCGGCGCACGGCCGCTGCCTGGCGGAAGATGTCGTCGGCAAACTCGTTTGACCACCCCAGGGCATAGCGCAGCATCTCGACCAGCTCGGAAACGCGAGGCACGGTCTGGACATCGGCGATAGCCGTTTTGACGGCCCAGATCTGGGCGCTGATGTCCCAGTTGCCACCATCCCCAAGGATGATCGTCGGGTCATCATGAATGGCCTGCACAACCGCCCAAGCTTCCGGTCCCATCACGGTTTTAAGCTGCCATTTTTCCGCTTTTGCCTCGGCACGCCATTGTTCCAATGTCTCCTGAGGCTTGAAGTGAGCGGCCCAATCCGCCTGCGTTACAGGCTGCCAGACCCCCAACACAAGCTGATGGCCGTCAAGGCCCTCGCCACATTCCACTGCCCCAGCTGGCGGCGGGGTGCCTTCCCAGAACGAGCCCAAGTAAAAGCCATCTGCATCCGTGAAGAACCGAACTGTCATGTCGTAACCCCATAAACCATGAATGGCGCGGTATACTGCGCGATTTCCGACCCCAGGAATGTCCAGCTTGATTGCGCCGCTGTCGCATATGTCAGGGTCCGCGTCACGCAAGGATCAGGGGAATCCGCAAACGATGCCCGCCCTGCGATTGCCACAGGTGACGGTGCTGTTGCGAGGGTCTGGTTGGAACTGGTGCGGACACCCAGCCAGTAGAGAACCCCGCCCGTCAAAGTGAGTGGTAGCGCTGCTGTTCTGGCGCCGATTGTCGCGCACGAAATGTCACCCGTTTCACCCAAAAGCGTCGTGGGCCAGCCTGTCACGGGGTCCGAAGCATAGATGACGACTTTTGCGTTTGAAGCTGCGACGGCCGTTGTGCAACTCACCCCGAAAGCCGAAAAGGAATCAGTGAACGGCGGCACATAGGGGTACATCCTGATCTGATTTGCAGATGCTGCGTTAATGCCGGGGCCACCTGGCTCGTTTGAGAATTTCGTAACGGTGCCCGACGCCGCTTTGATCTGTGGCATCTTCCACGATGAGCCACCACCAGCAGGCGCTGCCCATGTACCATCCGCCCGCAGAAAATTGGTGGTTCCACCGCCCGAGGCCGGTGCCAATCCCTTTGCGCCGCTGGTGAATGTGTCCAGAAGGGCCGTGGCTTCGGCTCCGGTCAGGTCCTCGACGGCGCCGGTACCGGCCGTCTTGCGGCCCTTGATCCGGGCCGTCGCCACTTGCGCCAACTTGTCATTGCTGACCGCGTTCGCCGCAATGGTCAGTGCCAGCGAGCCCGCCGGATTGGTCACATCGCCGGTATGCGCCGGTTCCTGCGCCGCTTGCAAAATGCCCGTGGCTTGCGTGCTCAGGTTCACCGACGACGCAGCTGCGAGCGAGCCAAGGCCCGCCACATCGGCCGTGCCGATGGCCAGCAGGGACTTGACCTGCGCCGCTGTCAGGTCTTCAGGATCGCCCGTTCCGGCAGAGGTGCGGCCTTTCAACCGGCCGGTTTGCATGTCGGCAAGTTGGGCGTTGCTGACGATGGTCGAGACAATGACGGCTGCAGCATTGAAGCAGTCAGCCCAGGACGCCGTTGGGGCATCTGGCACCGCAAACTCGAATTTGAAGCCGTTGGCGGTATCCCAGCCCGCATAGTTTCCGGTCACCAGATCGACAAGCATCGCCCCGGTGCCGTCTGTGGCAATGGTGGTTTCGCGTGGGAACCAGACCGCGCCGTCCTGCCCGACAGGGGTTGCCGGGCTGGGCATGACCTTGAAGGTTGCATTGGCATAAACCGAACCGTCGGGCCGCTTTGCGATGCCAGAGACTGTGCAGGTCATGTGCGGAATTCCTTTCGTCTGGTTGGGCAATCAACTGCCCGTGTTTTCAGCGCGGGCAGAGGGCGGTTATCCGATTTTCCAGTTTGTGCCGTCCGACCATACAGGGCACCAATTCGCCCCGCCGCCCGTCACCGTGGTCCCGATGTTTGCGCCGGTGTAGGCAAGAGTGCTGTCCGTGACCGCGTGGCGCGCACCCAGCCCCTGAGTTGATGCCGATGGCAGGCTGGCCACTGCGACCGCCAGTGCCTTGGTTGGCTCGTTCAGGTTGATGCCCCCCAAAGCCCCGGAAACCGCCGACCCGATGTTGACGGTGGTGGTTGACCCCGACAGGCCGGCCGTACCGATATTGATCGTCTTGGCCACGCCCGTTGTGGTGGCCCCGGCCCCGATGTTCATGGTGACAGCCGTGGTCAAGTTGCCCAAAACGGTCGTGCCTTGGTTGTTCATCACCACGTTCCCGTTGTTGTTCGGGAAGCCGATTTCGCGCGTGGTGTTGGGTTCACCAGTGATCTTAAATTTGACTTTCTGCGTGGGGTCGACGGAATCAAACAGAAAGAAGCTGGCCGTTGAAAATTGCCGAGACACCAGTTCCTGCGTCACCCAAGCCGTCCCGGTGCATACGACCAAGCTTGCGTTGCCCGGCAGCAGCGCCAAGGTTGTCACACCGTCCACCAGTTCCGAGCCGGATGGGTCAATCGTGATTGTGCCGGTCCCGCTATTGCGCGGGAAGATGCAGAAACCGTTGCCCGCCGATGCAGCCGGTGGCAGGCTCAACGTCCAGGTGCCGGTCGTGGCGTCGATCAACCGCCCCCGGTCCGCCAGCTGGACGGTGTAGGCGGCAGTCTTGGGCGCATACACCGAAGCCAAGGACCCAAGCGTGGCAAGAGCGGTGGCGGGCAACCCGTCTGTTCCAAGAAGCCCTGCCGCGAAATCGCGCAGTGCCGTCATGGCGGCCTTGAAATCGCCCTCGCTGATGGACCCGGTCAGGGCGCTTGCTGCTGGCAGTGCTGTCATCCTCAGGTACTCCACATTGGGTTGATGTCGGCGGTGTAGAAGGGCGTATCGTCAGTGTTGTACATGTCGGGGATCAGCGCCCCGATGGTGCGGGCGACCCAAGGGCCTGCCGCCAAGCCGGATGCACGGACGCGAACCATCGTGCGATTGGCAAACATGAGGTCCGACACCCGCTGCGTTGCGGCTGTGTCAGCCACCCGTGTCCAGCCGGTATCCGGATCCAGCACGTCGCT
>CAMDHB010000312.1 GCA_945897655.1 Pseudorhodobacter antarcticus | reverse complement strand
ATCACCAACCCGTTCACCACACCCATCGCAAAGATCGCGCCAACCGACAGATCGAACCCGCCCGCGATGATGACCAGCGTCATGGCCGAGGGCGCGTTCTGGTTCAGGATGTTCAACAGGTTTGCACCGTCAGGAATTTGTCTGATAGCAGCGTCAGCGCCACCACCGGAACCATGGTCATGATCAGAAGCGTATCGGCCTGCAACAGGGCGGCAAGGGACTGGCGTGTCCTGGCGTTGCCTCGGTGCTGGATTGGTGGCGAAACAGCGCGGAAAGAACCGCGCCCTCGTCGGTGAGGTCGGGGGTGACCATCGCGACAATCCGCCCCCGGTCAACCAGATAGTCGCGGTGGGCCAGACCCAGCACCTCCTCGATCTCGCTGCAGATGACCAGAACGGCGGTGCCACGCGCCGCAAGGTCTGCAATCGCCGCGTGGATGCGTTGGCGTGCGCCCACATCCACACCCCGGCTGGGTTCGTTCAGGATGACCGCCTTGGTGTCGCCAATCAGCCATTTGCCGATCAGCACCTTTTGCTGGTTGCCGCCCGAAAAGGCGACGATATTGCCTGCGGGGTTGGCGAGACAAATCTTGAAATAGTCAATCTGTTCAGATGCTTTGCGCCCTTCCTTCAGGCGTTGCATGATGCCCGCCTAAGCGAATCGTGCCCGTGCTGGGGTCTGCGCCAATGATGGCAAGGGCAATCTCGCTGCGTCCCGGAACCGACAAGGCCGATCAGCCCTACAATCTCACCCGTCCGCAGGGTCAGGGAAACATTGCGCAGGGTGGCGTTGATCAGGCCTGACATCTCCAGCGCCATTGCAGGATCGCCGGATAACGGATTGTTAGAAAATGGTTTTTCTGTGTTGCTATCGCCCAGAATGGCCGACATGATGTCCCCCTTGGTCAGCGTCGCCGCCAGCGCCGTCAGCACACGATCGCCGTGGCGCAGCACGGTGACGCGGTCTGACACCGCCAAAATGTCATCCAGAAAATGCGACACATAGATGACCGTCCGCCCATCCGCGCGCGCCCGCACCCTGTCATGCAGATGCGCCACCTCGTCCTTGGCCTGGGACGAGGTCGGCTCGTCCATCACGATCAGCTTCGCATCGCGGGCCAGGGCGCGCAGGATCTCGATCTTCTGGCGGTCTGCGATGGACAGGCTGGACGCCACGGCATCAGGGTCCAGGTCAAAGCCTGAGGCGGCCATCAACCCGGCCAGCCGCTGCTTTTCGGTGTTGCGCAGGATGCCGAACCGCTTGTCCTCGATAACCAGAAACACGTTCTGGGCCACGGTCAGGGCCGGGACCTGTTGCAATTCCTGATGCATCAGGGTCACGCCCCGGGCCAGGGCGGCGCGGGGGTTCCAGGGGGTGGCGGGTTGGCCAAACACCTCCATCCCCCCCGTCGTTGCCTGATAATAGCCACCCAAGACCTTGCCCAAGGTCGATTTGCCGGCCCCGTTTTCGCCCACCAACCCGTGGATTTCGCCTTCGGCAATATCCAGCGTGATGCCCCGCAGCACCGAGACGCCACCAAAGGACACGCCCAGATCCGTGGCCCTGATGGCAACCATTACACGCGCGGCTCGGATGCGGCCTCGTCCACGGCCAGTGCTTCGGTGATCCGCACGCCGTACTGGCTCCACCCGGCGTCACGGGTCAGATAGCCTTGGCGCACATCGGTCAGCACTTCGGCAAAGGGGCGCGATTTGGGGTTGCCGTTGCCGCCCCCGCCGCCGGTCATGGTTTCCACCACGGTGCCCGCCTCAAACCCTCGGGCGCGCATCTTGAACAGATGCTCCTTGGTGCCGTCGGGCAGGGTGATCTCGATGAACGGCCCCGTGCCGTCCTGACGCCCGTTCAGCCCCCAGGCCGGGGTGTGCGACCATTCGAACCACAGCGCGGAGATGCACGGCTCCAGCGTCTAGTAGCGCCTGACCGCCCCACAGCCGCCGCGATAGCGCCTCGGCCCACCCGAATCCTTGCGGATCGAGAATTCTTCCAACCGCACCGGGAACTTGGTCTCGTAAACCTCGGCCGGGATGTTGCGGAAACCGTCCGACTGGTCGAAGATGATCGCGTCAGGCTTGATCCCCTCGGCCAGCAGATAGGCGCGGCCCTTTTCCGCCAGGGCACCAAAGGCGGTGTCCAATGTGGCAACCTCGGTCAGGTCCCGGAACTCATGCAGGGTTTCGTTGAAATCATGCCACACATCGGTTTGCAGCATCCCCCCATGCGGAAAATGCCCTTGGGTAAACTGGCACGATCACTTCCTTGACATGCATTTCCTCGGCCAGTGCCACCGTGGCCGCAGCCCGGTCCATCGCCATGCCGCCGCCCATGAAGTTGTTGCCATCCAGACGCCCCAGCACCAGGTTGGCATCCGACACAGTCGGCGCGGTCCCGCCCCGGCCATAGCAAAGCGGCCCCGGATATGCCCCGGGAGACTGTGGCCCCAATCGCATCGCCCGACCCCATGCCTGGCAATCGACCCCCCGCCCGCGCCAATGACATGGATGTCCACCACCGATATCTGCACCGGCAGCCCCTCCATCTTGGTTTCATTCGAGGCCGAGGGCTGCCCGTCGATGATCAGCGACGCGTCAAAAGAGGTGCCGCCCATGTCCACGCATATCGGATTGGGCAGCCCGGTCGCCGCTGACAGCGTCTTGCCGCCAGTCGCCCCGGACAGCTGCGTTTGCAAGAGCGTCTCAGACGCGGTCGCCCCCGTCATCACGCCACCCTTCGATTCCATCACGTGCAGGCCTTGGCCCGGGGGCAGATGGTCTTTCAGGTCTGTCCCGTTCATAGACAGATATTTGCGCACCATAGGGGCCAGATAGCTGTCCACGACCGTGGTTGATGTCCGTTCAAACTCCCGCCACGCGGGCGATTGCTTGTGCGACAGGGCAATGGCCACACCGGGCAGGCGGGCCGCGAAACAGGTGGCGGCGGCCAGATCGTTCTCGTTCAGCGGGTCGACCTCCTCGCCGGTCGCGGCGATGCGGCTGCGGCTTGGGCTTGTTCCCGCGGATCGAGACTATCGCGCGCCGGTCATTGCCATGAATGGTATAGATGTCGCGGAAATTGTGGGTGGTCAGCAGGGCAACCTTGGCCCCCCGGCGCGTCATCAGGGCAATCAGGCCGACCGTTCCGCCATGCACGAAAACGTCAATGGTGGCATCGGCGGGGATGGCCGATCTGATCCCCTCCATCACCGAAAGGGCCGGGTTTTTCGGGGTGGACAGCACCTTGGCCACGCCACATTCGCCGGTTTCGCTGTCTTGAAAGACGATGTCGGTGAACCTGCCGCCGATATCAGACGACACTCGGTAGGGTTCGCCCATTCTGATCGGCATTGATGGAAAAGGCTGGGCCTTAACGGCCCGGCCAAAGGTTTTGCTGCGCCCACTCGCCCTTCAAGTCGGGGTTGGCGTCCAGCACCGATTTGTCGATCATGGTCGGCAGCACGCCTGCCGCGATCACCTGTTCAAACGCCCCGGCGATGCGGACCGAATCGTTCGGTGCCACGATGAAGCCCGCGAAATTGCCCGAGGCGAGCACATCCTCGATCTGGCTGTACTGCACGGCGGCGGCAAAGGCCCCGTGGAAAATCTTGGTCTCGTGGCCCAGTTCCTTTGGCCTTGGCCTGTACACCCTCAAGCATCGCCTGATTGAACCCGTTTTGCGAACAGGCGACGAAATCGGGATATCCTTTCCGTAGGACATTGTTGCCGTGGACAGCGTCAGCCCCGCCCCCAGACACAAAGAAAGCGTGACTGGGTTCTGTATCCCTGCATCCCTCAATGGGTTGGATGTGCCAGGCGCATTGATCGGTTGTGGACATCAGGTCACCATAATGCAAACATAATGCAATCAATTCGCAAGGCCCAAAGTATGGATTCCACCCCCCTCCTTCAGGACCTGCCCGAAATTCCGGCGTCCAAACCCAAGGCTCAGCGCGGGGCCATTCAGGTCTATGAAACCTTACGTGACGACATCCTTTGGCTGCGCATCGACCCCGGTTCGGCGATTGACGAAGTGGCTCTTGCCGCCCGTTTCGACATTTCCCGCACCCCCGTGCGTGAGGCGCTGATGTTGCTCGCGGCGGACGGTCTGGTGGTGTTCCTGCCCAACCGCACCTCGATTGTGCCGCCCTTGTCGCTGCACAACATGGGCGAGTATATGGACATGTATCTGCTCCTCTCCCGCGCTGTGGTGCGGGGGGCGGCACTTGCGCAGGACCAGTCCAGCC
>CAMDHB010000311.1 GCA_945897655.1 Pseudorhodobacter antarcticus | reverse complement strand
GGCATGTCCTCGCGTCTGTTCCAGAAGATCCGCGAGGAGCGGGGGCTGTGTTATTCGATCTTTGCCCAAAGCGGGGCTTACGAGGATGCGGGACAGATCACCCTGTATGCGGGCACGAGTGCCGAGGAGATCGGCGATCTGGCGCAGTTGACGGTGGATGAGTTGAAGCGCGCCGCCGATGACATGTCCGAGGCCGAGGTGGCGCGGGCCAGGGCGCAGATCAAGGCGGGCATGCTGATGGGGCTGGAAAGCCCGTCATCGCGGGCCGAACGGATTGCACGGTTGCTGGCGATTTATGGCCGGGTGCCCGATGTGGACGAGGCTGTTGCGCGGATTGATGCGGTTTCAATGGCTGACGTCCGGCGCTATGCGGGTCAATTGACCGAAAGTGGTGCGGCACTGGCGCTGTATGGCCCGGTCGAGCGGGCCCCGACACTGGACGCGATCAAGGCAAGGCTGCGCGGCTGATGCTGGGGTTGCGGCGCAAGCCCCGGATCGAAACCGAACGGATGACCCTGCGGCTTCCGATACATCAGGACTACAAGCTGTGGTCGGAGTTGCGCGAAGCCTCGACCGACCATCTGACCCAATGGGAACCGGTGCGGGCGGCGGACCATCTGACACGCAAGGCCTTTACCAACCGCGTTTATTGGGCGGCGCGGGCCGAGGGGCAGGGCACGGCGCTGCCGTTGATGCTGATCCGGCGGGATGACAAGCAGATCCTGGGCGCGATCACGCTGGACAATATCCGGCGCGGGCCGGTGCAGGCGGGGACGCTGGGGTACTGGATCGGGGCACCCTATGCCCGCCAAGGCTATATGCAGGAGGCGATACGGGCCGTGGTGCATCACGCCTTTCAGTCGATGGATCTGAGCCGGATGGAGGCCGCCTGCCTGCCCGAGAACGCGGCATCGCGCGGCGTGCTGGAAAAATGCGGTTTCAAGTATGAAGGGGTGGCGCAAAGCTATCTTCAGATCAATGGGCGGTGGCGCAACCACGTGCTTTATGCCAATCTGCGCCATGACCGACGCGGGCGCACCGATGTCGGCTGAGCGCCCGCCCTTTCCGGCGGGCTGGGAGCCAAAGTGGCGAACGTCAAGATCCTGTTGCTGCGTGGAGTGAACGTGTCGGGGGCGAACCGCCTGCCGATGGCGGAGTTTCGCGAAATGCTGGCCGAGTTTGGCCTGAAGAATGTCGACACCCATATCCAGAGCGGCAATGCCGTGTTCCATGACCCCGGGGTTGAAGGGTTGGCCGACAAGATCGGCGCGGCCATGCTGTTGCGGTTTGGCTTCAAGCCTGCGCTGTTCATCATGGATCTGGCCCAGTACAAGAAAATCCTGACTGCAAACCCCTACAGGGCGGCAGGGGGGGCGGACGGGGCCAAGGTGCATATCGTGTTTCTGGCTGAACCTGCGACCGGCACCGATATGGTGGGTCTGCGGGCTACGGCCACGGGGGGCGAGCAGGTCACGCTCAGCGAGGCGGCCCTTTACTTGCACACACCAGCCGGGTTTGACCAATCGGCCCTGGCCGAAAAGCTGCCGCGCTTCGTCAAGGTTTCGTACACGGCGCGCAACCAGAAATCTGCCGAGTCGATCCTGGCTTTGGCTGAAACTGTTCCGGCTGGCTGATCATGCGGTGGCTGTGCTGTCTGATCCTGGGTCTGTTGCCCTGGTCGGTTCAGGCACAGGGGCGCATTCCATCTGACTGCATCGCCTTGTCTGAGGCCGGGCCATCCGTGGTTCCGGTCAGATTTGGCTTGGGCGATGAGGAAGTGCGGATCCGCTATCTGCAACACGCCTCTTTTGCGATTGAGACGGCGGAGCTTTTGGCGATCACCGATTTCACAGGTCTGACCGGTGACCCGGATCTGGTGCCTGACATCGTGACGATGAACAACGCCCATGACACCCATTTCACCGAGGAGGTTGACCCGCGCATCCCTTTGGTTCTGCGGGGTTGGGGGGAGGGGGGCAAGCCTGCCGCCTATGCCCTGGATCTGGACACGATGGTGGTGCGCAATGTGACGACCGATCTGCGCGGACCCTTTGGCGAGGGTGCGCGCAAGGATGGCAATTCAATCTTCATATTTGAGGTGGCGGGGCTTTGCATCGGGCATCTGGGGCATCTGCATCAGATCCCGACCCCGGCCCAATATGCGGCCATTGGTCGGCTGGATGTGGTGATGGTGCCTGTGGATGGGGCATTTACCATGGGCGTGGCCGAGATGGCCGATATTGTGCGGCGGTTCAACGCCCGTGTGGTCCTGCCGATGCATTGGTTTACGCCCGAAGGCCTGGCCCGGTTTCTGGTGCAGTTGAATGGCGATCACAGGATTGTCGTGGCGGACGGGGCAGAGATCTTGGTTTCTCGGGCGACCTTGCCAGAGCGGCGCGAGGTTGTTGTGCTGACGCCCGCCATTGCGCCGTGATACCGGTTCGTATGGGGTGGTGTTGTCCCGGTTGGAATGGACGCCGATCTGTGGGAAGAACGCCCGAAGAGGTGCCCCATGCTGAATGCCGCAGATCCCGAATTCTTGAACTCACTGGAAGACCTGTTGCCAAGCGGCACTCTGCGGGCGGCTGAACCCCGCTATCTGGAGGAACCGCGTGGCCGTTGGCATGGGATTGCCGGGGCCGTGGCTTGCCCGAGTACGGTCGAGGAGGTTGCGGCGATCGTGCGGGCCTGTGCGGCGGCCCGGGTCGGGATTGTGCCGTGGGGCGGGGGCACCGGGCTTGTCGGGGGGCAGATCATGGGCGAAGGTCCGTTGCCGCTGGTCTTGTCCCTGGAACGGATGAACCGCATGCGGGCGATCTATCCACAGGAAAACGTGATGCTGGCTGAGGCCGGGATGATTCTTGCGGATGTTCAGGCGGCCGCCGAAGCGTCGGCTCGGCTGTTTCCGCTGACGCTGGCCAGCCAGGGGTCGTGCCGGATCGGCGGCAACCTGTCGTCCAATGCAGGCGGGGTGAATGTGCTGCGCTATGGCAATGCGCGCGATCTGTGTCTGGGGCTGGAGGCGGTTCTGCCTGACGGGTCGATCTGGCACGGGTTGAAACGGCTGCGAAAGGACAACACCGGCTATGATTTGCGCGGGCTGCTGATTGGGGCCGAGGGAACCTTGGGCGTGATCACTGCGGCGGCGCTGCGGCTGTTCCCAAAGCCCGCCTCCGAGGGGGCGGCGCTGTTGGTGGTGCCAAACCCGGCCGCTGCATTGCGGTTGCTGGCTCTGGCTGGAGAGCGTCTGGGGGGGGGTATTTCGGCCTTCGAACTTCTGTCCGGCGTGGGGCTGGAGTTTCTGGCCGAAACGATGCCCGACAAGAAGCAGCCCTTTGGCGCAATCCCTGATTGGATGGTGCTGATTGATCTGGGCCTAGCTGAAGGGGGTGACCCGCAAGCTGCACTGGAGGCGTTGTTCGAAGTGGCTGTTGCCGAAGGCTTAGTCAGTGATGGTGTCATCGCCCAATCCTTGGCGCAACGCGCGGCCTTTTGGGACCTGCGTGAGACGATTCCGCTGGCCAATCGGATGATCGGGGCGGTGTCCTCGCATGACATCTCGGTGCCGCTGGGGGAGATTGCACGGTTCATTGACCGGGCTGGTCGGGCCTTGATGCAGATTGGTCCGTGGCGGATCAATTGCTTTGGACATCTGGGGGACGGAAACCTTCACTACAACGTCTTTCCGCCGAAGGGCCAAAAGCCGCAGGATTTCAAGGGTATCCGGGATCAGGTCAAGACTTTGGTGCATGACCTGGTGGACGAGTTGGGTGGATCGGTCAGTGCCGAGCATGGAATTGGGCGGCTGAAGGTGGACGACCTTGAACGCTATGGCAGTGGGGCCAAGCTGGCGGCGATGCGCGCCATCAAGGCGGCCCTGGACCCGTTGGGGATCATGAATCCTGGTGCTGTCTTGCGTGGGGCCGGCTGAGACAGGGCAGCCCTTGTGCGATGGGTTTCGGGGCCGTCAAAACTTTCGCTTTGCCTTAACTGAGGCTGAAAACCGCACGCCCTGCCGGTAAACCGACAGGGCGCTGGGTGGGGTAGGTTTGGTCACGTGTTGCAAGCAGCGACCGTCCGGCTGGGTGAACCGGATGTCATAAGATTTATGATGATTCTGATTACCAAAGGGTAAACGCGGGTGAAGAATTCGCGGGGTTTGTCCGCGTCACATCGACATTTCCTGCCCTGTTCCGAACGCGCTTGCCCAAGCGCCCAGCCATATGGCACGGACGGGCCTCAAGGTCAGTCAAAGCCCT
>CAMDHB010000310.1 GCA_945897655.1 Pseudorhodobacter antarcticus | reverse complement strand
GGTTGACTTTTATCTTGCCCGCGATGGCGCTGACGATCCGCGCTCTCTTGCTGCAAGAATCAAAGGCGCGCGGGCTTGCGGCGGACCCCGAAGAACTGGCCCCCGGCCGTGTCGAAACCGAGGACGAAGCCTTGATCCGCGCTCTTCTGGACGATGCGCTGACGTTCGCGCCGGTGACAGATACACAAGTGCGGGCCGAATGGTCGAAAGATCCGGAACGTTACCGCTCGGCGCCCTTGTGGGATGTGTCCCACATCCTGTGCGCCTGCGATCCGCGTGACGAAAAAGAACGCATGTTGGCCGAGGCAAGGGCAGTTGCCCTTCTGGCGCGACTTGATGGCAGTGCCAAGGGCTTTGCGGCAGCCGCCCGCGAAAGCGATTGTGGCTCAAAAGCGCCCGGCGGCCATCTGGGCCAGCTTGGCCCCAATGATACTGTGCCGGAGTTCGAAGCTGCGCTGCGCACCTTGGCGGAAGGTGGGATTACCACGGCACCCGTCCTGTCGCGGCACGGCTGGCACATCATCCGGCTGAACGCGACCGCACCCGGGCAGGTGCTGCCTTATGACACCGTCCGGCCCAAGATTGCGCAAGCGCTGGAAAAGGCGGGGTGGGCGCGCGCGTCTCGGGACTTCATCGAAACGCTTGCCGAAAGGGCGCAGATCTCGGGCGCAAGTCTTGCGCCGATCTGAACCGCGTGAAGGGGCGTGCCATGAAACAGTCAGTTCCCGCGCGGCGTCGGAGCGGTGATGGCCCTACGAGCCAGAGCCTGCTCGCAAATCCGCTGGATTTCATCAGCGAAGACCACCTGCGCGAACGTCAGATCTGCGCAGTGATCGACGGTCTGGCCATGGCCACGACCCTCGACCGGCAGGCGGCATTGACCGTGCTGCGTTTTCTGAACGAAGAGTTGAATGTGTATCTGCGCGACGAAGCTGAGGATCTGTTCCCGCTCTTGGCGCGGCGCTGCACGGAGGAAGATTCGATTGAAAACACAATCAGCCGGATCAGGGCCGACCAGGACGAAGTGACCCGCCTGCTGCCACTGGTACGTGTCACGCTCGCCGAATACCTTGACACCGGTGCCGACCTGACCGCCGAAGGCCGCACAACATTGACCGAGTTCGCGGGGCGCGTGCGCAGCCACCTTGTGGCTGCGCACGCGATCCTGCGGCCGATCGCCCGCGCCCGGTTGACCCAGGCCGATTTGCGGCTGCTCTCGGAGCACATGCGGTCGCGGCGCGGGCTTCCCCCTATCCAGGAGACGACCAATGCTGAATGACCTTTTGGCGCGCAATCAGGAGTGGTCGAAACAACGTCACGCCGAAGAATCTGACTATTTCACACGACTTGCCGCCCTTCAGGCCCCCGAGTTCTTCTGGATTGGCTGTTCGGACAGCCGTGTTCCGGCAAACGTGGTCGCGGGCCTCGATCCGGGTGAAGTCTTCGTCCATCGCAATGTCGCCAATATCGTCCACTCGTCTGACATGAACCTCTTGTCGGCGCTGGAATTCGCGGTCGAAGCACTGAAAGTGCGCGAGATCATCGTTTGCGGTCATTACGGCTGCGGCGGCGTCAAGGCGGCAACCGAGGATCTGCCACAGAGCCTTGCCGATCACTGGCTGGAGCCGATCCGGCGGCTGGCACGCAGCTACGCCGTCGATCTGGCGCAACAACCGGAAATCGAAGCACGGCGCGACCGTCTCGCAGAACTGAACGTGGTCGAGGGTGTTTGGCGGGTCTGCGAAACGCCCATCCTGCAAAGGGCGTGGCGGCGCGGTGCGAACCTTCGTGTGCATGGCCTGATCTACGGATTGAAAGACGGTCGTTTGCGTGACCTCGATTGCAGCGGTGGCCCCGGCCATTTCCAGAAGGAGGTAGCGGAATGACGATTTTGCAACCCATTGCACCGCAAGGCTGTGGCTGTGACCGCCGTGATATCCTCATGACATTGATCAGCATCGACGACGCGCTCGCCCTGATCTTTGCTCGAACCACCTCGGTTGAAGAAACGGAAAACCTCACACTTGGCCTTGCCTTGGGTCGAACTCTCGCAAGTCCGGTCAACGCCTTGTGCATGATCCCGCCTTTCGACAACGCGGCGGTGGACGGCTTCGCTATCGTGACCACGGAACTGGTCGGTGATGGCCCGTGGACGCTGGATATTGTTGCACGGGTTCAGGCGGGACAATCCGCAAAGCGACCACTTTGCGGTCTGCAGTCTACCCGGGTTTTTACCGGTGCGCCGATCCCTGCAGGATCGGATGCCGTCGTGATGCAGGAAGACGTCCAGCGAAGCGGTGCGACCATCCGAATTGTGCGACGTCCCGAACCGGGGTTGAACATACGCCGTGCGGGCAGTGAAATGGCGGCAGGGGCCACGGTTCTAAGGCAGGGGCAACGTCTCGGACCACGCGAAATCGCCGCCTGCGCCGCAGCGGGTGCCGGGTCCGTCCGGGTGCGCAGACGATTGCGCGTCGCCCTCCTGGTAACCGGGGATGAGGTGCGTCAGGCAGGCGCAGACCGGGCGGCAGCGCAGATCTGGGATGTGAACACGCCCATGCTGACCGCCGCGCTGACGCGACCTGACATCGATCTTGTCGCCGTTGAGCACGGTCTCGACAGCTCGGATGCACTGTTTTTACAGACTGCAGAGATGGCAAACGTTGCAGACCTCGTGATCACGACTGGCGGGATCTCGGTGGGTGAGGAAGATCACATAAAACCGACGCTGTTGGCGATGGGTGCCGAGGTCATCTTCAGCGGTGTTGCGATCAAACCTGGCAAACCCGTGTCCTTCGGGCACGTCAGGGAAGCAGCCTGGCTAGGCCTCCCGGGCAATCCACTTTCAGCGTTCATCACCTGGCAACTATTTGGCGAGGCGCTGGTCAGACGGATGACTGGTGCAAATGATGACACTGCCAAAAGACGGCATGTCGTCACTGCCCATGACATTTCCAGAATGACGGGCCGCTGCGAGTTGCGCCCGGCAATCTGTGCAGGGTTCGATCCGCAAGGCCGCGAGGTTGTGAGCTTTGAGCCAGAGAGCCATTCGTCGCGGGTGAACGGCCTTTCGATGGCGTCCGGCCTTATCTTCATTCCTGCCGACGCAGAGTGGCTTCCCGCCGGTGCGTTGGTCGAATTCCAACCTTTTTGCCCAACATGAGGACCCTGCAGATGCGTTTAGCCTACACAATGGCACCCGGAAGGGGAGGCACCGACCTGATCCTTTTCAAGCTGGTTACTCAGCTTGTGTCGCGCGGTCTCAGGTGCTGTGGCACCGTTCAGATCAACTCGGAACGGGCTGATACGGGCCCATGCGACATGGATGTTCAGGTTTTGCCCGAAGGGCCCGTCCTGCGTATCAGTCAAGACCTCGGTCGATCCTCGCGTGGCTGCAGGCTTGACCCTGCTGCACTGGAAACTGCGGTCGGTCTGGTATCTGCCGAGCTGTCGATTGGGGCAGATGTCCTCATCGTCAACAAATTCGGCAAACACGAAGCCGAAGGGCGAGGCTTTCGCGGCGTGATCGCCGAAGCGCTTTCCATGGGCATTCCGGTCATTGTCGGCATAAATGCGCTGAACCTCCCGGCTTTCGAGGTCTTCGCCGAGGGGATGGCAGCAAGCCTGCCCCCTGATGTCAGCAGGCTGGACGCGTGGCTCTCTGAATGTATCGCGAAGAAGGTTGCGGCTGCGTAAGCCCGCATCGCGCCACGGCTGTGATCAGAAGCGTTGCGAGACATAGACCGCCTTATCTGAACCGACTGTTCTGCACCGGAAAATGATTTTCATCGTTTGATGTAGCGCAACGTCATGCTCGTTCTTGTCGGTATCTTAGGAAAAATGGAACACATAGAACATCTTCGCGCGCTTGGTCTTTTTGATGCGCGTGTGCCACGTTACACGTCTTATCCTACAGCAGCCGTGTTCTCACCCCGGATCGGTGCCGCGTTTCAGTCAGAGGCTCTTGCAGAGTTGGATCCGCGCATACCGGTTTCGGTCTATATTCACATCCCGTTCTGCGAGCGCTTATGCTGGTTTTGCGCCTGTCACACTCAAGGCACCCAGACATTGGCCCCAGTGGAAGGATATATCGAAACACTTGAGGCGGAACTGGCTTTGCTCCGTCATATCCTGCCAAGAGGCCTGCGGATGGGCCAGTTGCACTGGGGAGGCGGCACACCAACCATTCTGCCGCCAATCCTGATTCAAAGGTTGGCCCGCGCGATCCGCGATGTGTTTGAGCCGGCAGAAGGGTTTGAGTTTTCG
>CAMDHB010000309.1 GCA_945897655.1 Pseudorhodobacter antarcticus | reverse complement strand
CCCGGAAATCGTTGTCCTCCAGCAGGCGGATATGGTCCATGCCGGACTCGACCATCGCATCCGGGCAAGGCTCGCCATATTTCTCCAGCAGGTGCTTTTCCAAAGACCCCGCATTCACCCCAATCCGGATCGAACAGCCATGATCCTTGGCCGCCTGCACCACGTCCCGCACCCGCCGCGCATCGCCAATATTCCCAGGGTTGATGCGCAGACACGCCGCCCCCGCCTCTGCCGCTTCGATCGCGCGTTTGTAGTGGAAATGGATGTCCGCCACGATCGGCACCGGGCTTTCCGCCACAATCTCGCGCAGCGCCCGCGTGCTTTCGGCGTCAGGAGTGGACACCCGCACGATATCGGCCCCGGCCACGGCACAGCGCTGGATCTGCTCGATGGTGGCCTTGACATCGGTGGTCAGGGTGTTGGTCATCGTCTGCACCGAAATCGGCGCGTCGCCCCCCACCCGCACCTTGCCCACGCGAATTTGACGCGACACGCGCCGGTCGATGTTGCGCCAAGGGCGGATCGGATTGTGGGTCATGTCAGGCTCTCGCGCTAGGGTCTGACGCCTAGATAGGCCAGCAAATGCCCGTGGGCAACAGCCGCGTCAGGGGCAGTTGACGATTGGCGCGCCCGAAGCATCAGCGACATTGACCAACGCCGCGTCACCACCCAGATCAGCCGGCGCATAGGCCGTCGTCAGCGACGCGGACGCCAGCGACACGTTCTTGACCACCTGCGCCCCAGCCGCCGCCGGGCCATAAATCTTGCCATCGACCGAGAAGTAGACCGACCCCGAATTCCCCGACCGCAGTACAGGTGCCTGCTCCAGCGCAGGCACGGCATAGCGTTCGCCCGCATTCAGGATCTTTTCAAACAACACCGTGCCATCCGCCGCCGACACCCTCACCCAGGCCGGGCAAACCGCGACCAGTTCAACGCCCGGGGCCACGTTCTCCACGACCTGCACAGGCGCCTCTTCGGCCACAACCTCTGCCACAACCTGATCAACCGTCGTCGTCACTTCGGCGGGCTTGATCCCTGCAATCGGACCATCGCGCGCCACCAGAACCGGCACCGACAGCGCACCCGGCCGCAACACCCGCTCAGCCCCGCTCTCCTCGGCCACAACCTGTGCCGCAGGGGCAGACCGCACCAAAGGCGCATCGCCGTTCACATTGCCCAAGGGGTCAATCTCGGCCACGACCGAGGGGGCCTCGTTCACCGGGGCCAGTTGCACACGCTGCACCTCTTGCAGCACCGACCAGCCACCATACCCCAAGGTCCCGATCAGCGCGATCAGCACGGCAAGCGACCCTATCGCCCCCGGTTGCACCTGCGAAAACATGCTTTCGGCACGTGGCACGAAACTGGCATGCACAAATGGATCACGGTTTTCATTGGCCAAGGCGCGGCTGCGTGCTGCCGACACGGTCGCGGTCGATGCCGCTGCCGACATGCCATGCGCTACTTCGAAATTCGCTTCGCGGCAGAACCGGGCAAAGGTCGCATCCGGTTCCATCCCCAGATAGCGCGCATAAGACCGCACATAACCCGCAATGAACCCTTGGGTTTCAAACGCCGACACATCGGCGTTTTCAATCGCGGCAATATAGCTGGCTTTGATCTTCAGATCGCGCTGCACATCCAGCAAAGACTTGCCCAGCGTGGCACGTTCGCCGCGCATAAGGTCACCCAGACGCAGATCGTAATCGTCAAAGCCCTTCGGCTTGTCGACCTCCGGCGTCGGTGTGCGGAACCTCCGCCCGATCATGCGCACTGCCCCATGTTGGTCCCGTTTTCCCGTCCGGTCGTCTCACATCAACGACTCATTAGGGTTCGTATTCAACAAACGCTACCACAGGGCAAGCCCTTTTGCACATGCAGGATCGTTCAGGCCGAGGCTACGGCACGATTCAGCGCACAGTGCCCCCAAAGCTGATCCATCGCGCTGACAAGTTCATCAATCTGTCGCGCCGAATGCACGGGTGAGGGGGTAAAACGCAGCCGTTCCGTGCCGCGCGGCACAGTGGGAAAGTTGATCGGCTGGACATAGATCCCGAACTGTTCGAGCAACATGTCCGACAGCATCTTGCAATGGATGGGGTTGCCCACATGCACAGGCACAATATGCGACCCATTGTCCGTGATCGGCAGGCCCAACCCCTTCAGCCGCATCTTCACGATTCGCGCGTTCAACTGGTGCTTGTCGCGCAGATGCTGCGCACCCTTCAACAGGCGCACGGATTCGGTCGCCCCCGCCACAACCGCAGGCGGCAATGAGGTCGAAAAGATGAACCCCGGCGCATAGGACCGCACCGCATCCACCATCTTCGCACTTGCAGCAATGTACCCGCCGAACACGCCATAAGCCTTGGCCAGCGTGCCGTTGATGATGTCGATCCGGTGCATCTGGCCGTCACGTTCCGCCACCCCCGCACCACGCGGCCCGTACATGCCAACCGCATGCACTTCGTCAATATAGGTCAGCGCGCCAAACTCATCCGCCAGATCGCAGATCGCCTTGATCGGCCCGAAATCACCATCCATCGAGTAAATCGATTCGAAGGCAATCAGCTTGGGCGCGGCAGGATCATCCGCCGCCAGCAATTCGCGCAGATGCGCCACATCGTTATGGCGGAACACCCGCTTGGCCCCACCATTCCGCCGGACCCCTTCGATCATCGACGCATGGTTCAGCGCGTCCGAATAAATGATCAGCCCCGGGAAAATCCGTGGCAACGTGGACAGCGTGGCATCATTGGCAACGTAAGCGCTGGTAAACACCAACGCCGCCTCCTTGCCATGCAGATCGGCCAGTTCCGCCTCCAACCGCTTGTGATACACCGTGGTGCCGCTGATGTTGCGTGTCCCACCCGTGCCCGCGCCCGCAGTGTCAATCGCACCATGCATCGCGGCCAGAACCTGCGGATGCTGCCCCATGCCCAGATAATCATTGCCACACCAGATGACGATGTCCCGTTCGGACCCATCCGGATGATGCCAGGTCGCCTTGGGGAAATGGCCCATCTGACGTTCCACATCAATGAAATGGCGATAGCGCCCTTCCTCATGCAGGCGGTTCAGGGCAGCATCAAGGGCGCTGTCATAGCTCATCACACAATCTCCACTCATTCCGCGCACATTAGGGGCCGTATCCAACCCCGCCTTGACCTGCATCAATCCCGCGTCAGGCAACATTGGGCATTTTGCCGCTGCCGCCCCCTCAGCCCTTGGGCCCGACTTCCAGCACGATCACGCAAAGCTCACCACCCTGCCGCTTTTCCTCGCAGCCCGCCAAGGCTGCCGCCGCTGCCGCCGCCGCGTCGGGCAAATCGCCAATCGCAATCACCGAGGGCGGAAAGCCACCACCCCGCACCAACCCCTCATCCGGGGCCACGGCCATCGCGGAATATCCGCCCGAACTCGTCACAAACAACCCCAGCGCCTGCTTGTTGGTCTGCACCAGCCGCAGCATTCCCAATTCTTCCTCGTTCAGGAACGGCTGAAGATGGATCGTCACCTGCTGCCCCTTCAGCACAGCCACCTCAACCGGCACGTCCTGCGCAAACGCCGCACCCGCCACCAGCATCAGCCCTAGCCCCAACATCACCCGCATAACCCGCCTCCACTTCATTTTGCCAAGGCTTCTACCCCATGCCGCCCGCTCTGGACAGTCCCCGCAGCAATGCTAGGCTCCCCCCAACCGATCACAATTGCGCGGAGCGCCCCGATGTCCCTCGACCCCGTCCTTGCCGAAATCGACGCCACCCTGCCGCAGGCGCTGGACCGTCTCATGGACCTCCTGCGCATCCCCTCCATCTCGACCGACCCCGCCTACAAACCCGACTGCGCCCGCGCCGCCGATTGGCTGGTGGCCGACCTGCTGACGCTAGGCTTTGACGCCTCCTCCCGTCCCACCCCCGGCCACCCGATGGTCGTGGCCCACGGCGGCACCGGCGGCCCGCATCTGCTGTTCTACGGCCACTACGACGTGCAACCCGTTGATCCCCTGTCCCTTTGGCACCACGACCCCTTCGATCCGCAGATCGAGAATACGCCCAAGGGCCGCGTCCTGCGCGCCCGTGGTGCGTCTGATGACAAGGGCCAGTTGATGACTTTCCTTGAGGCCTGCCGCGCCTGGAAAACCATCCACGGCCACCTTCCCTGCAAACTGACGATCTTCTTGGAAGGCGAGGAGGAATCCGGTTCCCCCTCTCTCATCCCCTTCATGCATGAAAACCGCGCCGAACTGACCGCCAGCCTCGCCCTTATCT
>CAMDHB010000308.1 GCA_945897655.1 Pseudorhodobacter antarcticus | reverse complement strand
TGCGGCGGCCTATGCCTATCAACCCGGCCCGTCGGACAGGGCGGGGGATGTCTGGATCAATGCGGCGGCGGTCAGCGCCACCAGTCTGCCGATGGGCAGCTATGATCGGTTCGTCTTTCTGCATGAACTGGGGCATGCGCTGGGGTTGGCGCATCCAGGTGATTATGCGGTGGGGGCGATCACCTATGCCGGGGCGGCGCAATATGTGCAAGACAGCCAGCAATACACGGTGATGAGCTATTTCCCCGCAACGGCGACGGAATCTGGGGCACCGCCGGGCTATCCTGACACGTTGATGTTGCACGATATTCTGGCGATCCAGCGGATGTATGGGGTGAATGCGGCGACGCGGGCGGGGGATGATATCTACGGCTTTGGCGGGGCGTTGGGGGGGGCTTATGATTTCACGGTCAACCCTGACCCGCTTTTGTGCATCTGGGATGGTGGGGGGCGGGACACGTTGAACCTGTCGGGCTTTGCCGGGGCGCAGGTGATTGATCTGAACGCAGGGGCGTTTTCCGATGTGGGGGGATATCGCGGCAATCTGTCGATTGCGCTGGGCGTGGTGATCGAGAATGCGGTGGGCGGGTCGGGCACGGACCGCATGCAGGGCAATGCGGCGGCGAACTGGCTGCGGGGGGGCGGATCGTCGGATCAGATTGCGGGTGGGCCGGGCAATGATGTGCTGGCGGGCAATCTTGGGGCGGACCGGTTCATCTTTGGTCTGGGTGACGGGCGTGACCGGATCGTGGATTTCGGGCTGGGGCAGGACAGGTTGCACCTGTCGTCGGATCTGTGGGGCGGGGCGGTGATGACGCCGGGCGAGGTGCTGGCCGAGTTCGGCCTGATCCGGCGGGGGGCGGTTGTGCTGGATTTCGGGATGGATGAGGTCATACTGGTGGGGCAGACCCATTTGGCGGGGTTGGCGGGCGGTTTGATCGTGGTTTGAACCGGGGTGTCAGATGCCGCGCCGGGCCCGCAGGGCGGTGCCGATGGTGCCGTCGTCAAGGTAATCCAATTCGCCCCCGATGGGCACGCCTTGGGCAAGGGACGTGATCTTGACCGCAGAGGGCGCCAGGGCGTCGGCGATGTAATGGGCGGTGGTCTGGCCATCGACCGTGGCGTTGAGGGCGAGGATCACCTCGGTGATGCGTTCTGAGGCGATGCGCTCAGCCAGAATGGGGATGCGGAGTTCGTCGGGGCCCACGCCATCCAGGGCGGACAGGGTGCCGCCCAGGATGTGATAGCGGCCCTTGAAGGCGCGGCTGCGTTCCATGGCCCAAAGGTCGGCCACGTTTTCGACAACGCAAATCTCGCCGGTGGCGCGTGCATCATCGGCGCAGATGGCGCAGATGTCGGCAGTGCCGATATTGCCGCAGATCTGGCAATCGCGGGCGGAGAGGGCGACACTGGCCAGGGCTTGGGCCAGAGGGGCCATCAGCGCCTCGCGCTTTTTCAGCATGGCCAGGACGGCGCGACGGGCCGAGCGGGGACCAAGGCCGGGCAGGCGGGCCATCAGGTCGATCAGGGTTTCGATGTCGCGCGGAGTTTGGGTCATGGGGTGACCGTTCCGTCCTGCGCAATTGGCCCGCCGCTGATCATGTCAGATCGGCAGTTTGAAATCGGCGGGCAGGCCCAGGCCTTCGTAAAGCTTGGCCATTTCCTGCTGGCCGCGCGTCATGGCCTTGGCCTGCGCGTCGCGGATGGCGGCGATGATCAGGTCCTCGACGACTTCCTTTTCAGACGCGATCAGGATGGAGGGGTCGATATCGAGGCCGGTAACCTCGCCCTTGGCGGTGGCGCGGGCCTTGACCAGACCGCCCCCTGCCTCGCCCAAGACCACAATCGTGGCAAGCTGGGCTTGCAGGTCGGTCATCTTGCCTTGCACCTCTTGGGCGGCTTTCATCATCTTGGCCATGTCGCCAAGCCCGGATATTCCTTTGAGCATTCTTACCCCATTTCGTTCGTTGATTTTCGATGCAAAAACCAAAGTCGCCACAAGGTAATCGCCATCAGGGCCATGGGCAATGCCAAGTCTGCCGATAAGGGGCCGAGGCAACCTTCACGCCGTGCGGCATCGTTGATGAAGTCACCTTGCCGATCAAGATAGCCGAGAAAACCAACAGTAAATCCAGCTGCAAAGAACCACGCTAGCCAACGTCTGGTGCCCGGGACACAGATCAGCAGGGTTAGAGTCGTCATTACGACAATTTCGCCTGAAATCTGAAAGTCGAGTGCTTGATCGAGCCAACCTATCATCTCGTCATTCCAGTCCTCGCGTTCTTTGTCGCAGACTTCTGCCAAAGCTTGACTGGGCAAAAGAAGGATGGCGATCAACTGTCTTCGAAGGGATCCCATTCATCCTCGACTTCTGGCAGGGCCGAGGCGGCGGCGGCGGCTTGCAGGGTTTCGGGGTCGCGGATTTCGGTGATTTTGGCACCGGGGAAGGCGAGGAGGACGGCCTGGACGAGGGGGTTTTCAAGGGCCTCGGCCGGTGCGGCAAGGTGGTCTTGGTCGCGCAGTTCGGCGCTGGTGGGGGCACCGCCCGAGGAGACGACCGAGACGGCCCAGCGCGCGCCGGTCCAGCCTTGGAGGCGCTGGCCGAGGCGGGAGGCGAAGTCGGGGGCGGCGGTGGGCGAGGGTTCGAACTCGATCCGGCCGGGGGAATAGCGGGCGAGGCGGAGGGAGGTTTCCACCTCGGTCAGCAGTTTGATGTCGCGTTTTTCGCGGATGAGGGCCACGACCTGTTCGAAGGTGGTGAACTGGGGGGCCTCGGCCAGGGCGGTGGCTTGGCCGCTGGACATGGTGGGGCCAAGGGTGGGCGCGCGCATCATGGGGGCATGGGTGGTTTGGGTTGGGGCACCGCCGGAGGGCGCGCCGCCGGTGGGTTGGGGCTGCGATTGCAGGCGGCGGAGCAGCGTTTCGGGGTCGGGCAGGTCGGCAACATGGGTCAGGCGGATGACGGCCATTTCGGCGGCCATCATGGCGTTGGGGGCCAAGGGCACCTCCTCCAACGCCTTCAGCAGCATTTGCCACATGCGGGAGAGGACGCGCATCGGCAGTCTTTGCGCCATGTCAAGGCCACGGGCGCGTTCGTCGGGGGGGGTGGTGGGGTCATCCGCCGCCTGAGGCGTGATCTTGATCACGGAAATCCAGTGGGTGATTTCGGCAAGGTCGCGCAGCACGGCCATCGGGTCGGCCCCGTCGGCGTATTGGGCGCTGAGTTCGGCAAGGGCCTGGGGGGCCGCGCCGGTCATGATGAGGTTGAAGAGGTCGAGCACGCGGCCACGGTCGGCAAGGCCCAGCATAGTGCGGACCTGAGCGGCGGAGGTTTCGCCAGCGCCGTTGGAGATGGCTTGGTCGAGGAGGGACGTGGCGTCGCGGGCCGAGCCTTCGGCAGCGCGGGTAATGAGCGCGAGGGCGTCGTCGCTGATCTGCGCGCCTTCGCCATTCGCGATTTTGCGCAGCAGGGTCAGCATCACCTCAGGCTCGATCCGCTTCAGATCGAAGCGTTGGCAGCGGGAGAGGACGGTGACGGGGACCTTGCGGATCTCGGTGGTGGCGAAGATGAATTTGACGTGGGCGGGGGGTTCTTCCAGCGTCTTCAAAAGCGCGTTGAAGGCGTTGGTCGAGAGCATGTGCACTTCGTCGATGATGTAGATCTTGTAGCGGGCCGAGGCGGCGCGGTAGTGAACGCTGTCGATGATCTCGCGGATGTCGCCCACGCCGGTGCGGGAGGCGGCGTCCATTTCCAGCACATCGACATGGCGGCCCTCGGCGATGGAGCGGCAAGGGTCGCAGACACCGCAGGGTTCGGTGGTGGGGCCGCCCAAGCCATCGGGGCCGATGCAGTTCAGGCCCTTGGCGATGATCCGCGCCGTCGTGGTTTTGCCGGTGCCGCGGATGCCGGTCATGATGAAGGCATGGGCGATCCGGTCGGCGGCGAAGGCGTTTTTCAGCGTGCGCACCATCGCCTCTTGCCCGACAAGATCGGCAAAGGTTTCGGGGCGGTATTTGCGGGCAAGGACGCGGTAGGCCGGGGTCGGAACGGTGGCAGGATCGGGCAAGGGGCGCCTTTCGGGATTCGGGGCTGGGGGCAGACTAGGGGTTTCGGTGGCTCAGGTAAACAGGGGGCGGTCTAGAGGGGTCCAGATCTGGACGTTTTGGAAAGATGTGGAATTGCAATGGGTTAAATTCTGGAAGTTAACCTGGCGGTAAGGATTGGGGACCTGGGCGGCGTCAGGCCCTGCGATCTGTGTTGCCTGGAGTGAAGGCTGGACTGGGG
>CAMDHB010000307.1 GCA_945897655.1 Pseudorhodobacter antarcticus | reverse complement strand
TGCGGGTCCCGGCGATGACGCGGCCCTGCTGCGCCACGGCACAGGCGTTCAGGTCATCACCACCGACCATCTGCGCGCCTTCACCCATGACCCGCGCCTGATGGCCCGGATCGCTGCCACCCACGCCTTGGGCGACATCTGGGCCATGGGCGCCACCCCCCAAGCCGCCCTGTCCCAGATCACCCTGCCCCGCCTGTCGCCCCGCCTGCAATCGCGGATGCTGACCGACATTCTGACTGCGGCATCCGAGGTGTTTGGCGCCGCCGGAGCCGATATCGTTGGTGGACATACCTCAATCGGGTCCGAACTGACCATCGGCTTTACCGTCACCGGCCTGACCGCCCACCCCATCGCCAAATCCGGCGCCCGGCCCGGCGATGCGGTGATCCTGACCAAATCCCTTGGCACCGGCACGATCATGGCCGCCGAAATGGCCCTGGCCCACCTGCCCGATCTCTTGCTGGGCGAGGTTGTGGCCCGCGCCTTCACCTCCATGACCCGCCCTCAGGGTGCCGCCTCCGCCATCCTGGCCCCCCATGCCCATGCCATGACCGATGTCACTGGCTTCGGTCTCGCCGGTCACCTGATGGAAATCCTGGATCCCTCAGGCGTGGCCGCAACCCTGTACCTGTCCGCCATCCCAACCCTGCCGGGTGCCATCCAGCTGGTGCAAACCCACCCCTCCAGCATCATGCCCGCCAACCGCGCCGCCCTGCTGGGCCGCATCACCGGCACCCCCGGCCCTGTTACACCGCTGCTTTATGATCCACAAACTGGAGGCGGCCTGCTGGCCTGTGTGCCCGCCGACATGGCCCCGTCGCTGCTGATACAGTTGCGCCAAACCGACCCCGACGCCGCCCTGATCGGCCAGGTGACCGATGGCCCACCGGCGATCACCACCACACCCTGATCCGTCAGACCGGCGCGGACAGTCGCACAACCTCCGCCGCCACCCGCAGGGCCAACCCGGCCAGATCGCCCTCATCCAACCGCTCCACCGCAATCTCGACCAAAGGCACCGACATCCGCTCGCGGTGCTTGTCATAGCGCGGGTCGTAATGCGCCTCCATCAGACTGTCCGCCAACTCGGCAAACTGCCCCGCATCTGCCATCTGCCGCCACAGGTCCACCTGCGCATGGGCATGTGCCAGCCGCAGCAACTCGATCACCCCCGCCAACCGCGCGCCATCCGCCACCATATCGGCATAGGCCCGCGTCAGATATTGCGCCCGCGCTGCCCGGGGGGCCGCAATTGCCACCCTGGGGGCGGCCACCATCGCCTTCCACAACTGCGGCGGCACCCGGCAATTGCCGACCTTGCTGCTCTCCGCCTCAACCACCACAGGCCGCGTCGGATCCAGCCGCGCCAACTCCAGCGCCAAGGCCACCTCGAACGCCTTCTGCGACGGCTGCCCCCCCGGCATATGGCCGAAAAGCGACCCGCGATGCCGCGCCAACCCCTCCAGATCAATCACCTGCACGCCCAGGGCAGGCAACATGTTCAACACCTCGGTCTTGGCCGACCCGGTATTGCCATCCAGCACCACCACGGGGCTTGCCACAGGTGTCTCGTACAGCGCCTTCACCACCAGTCCGCGCCACGCCTTGTATCCGCCCGCAACCGTATCCACCCGCCAGCCAATCTGGGCCAGGATCGACGCAAACGACCCCGACCGCTGCCCCCCGCGCCAGCAATAGACCAGCGGCCTCCACGCCCCCGACTTGTCCGCCAAAGGCCCCTGCAAATGCACCGCCGCGTTCTTGGCCACCAGCGCCGCCCCCACCTTGCGCGCCGTGAACGGGCTCACCTGCTTGTAAATCGTGCCCACCTCGGCCCGCTCCGCATCGTCCAGAACCGGCAGCGAAATGGCCCCGGGGATATGATCGTCCGCATATTCTGCCGGTGCGCGGACATCGATGATGTCGTCAAACCCAAGGGCAAAGATATCGGTCAGGTTGGTCAAGGTGATCGCCATGGCCGTCCTTACCAGTCCTGTCCGGCAATGACCACTTGTAGGATGGGCAGTTCCTCTCTGCGCCCCCGGCGCCGGGAGGGTTTGCCCATCCTGGTCCCCCCACCATACCGCGATTGACAGATCGGTTCCCCCGGGCGCACCCTGCCCCCATCATGACCGATTTCAACCTTGGCACCTTTGCCCGCCCCGTCACAACCACGTCACCTCAGGCACAGCAGGCCTTTAACGCTGGCCTGATCTGGATGTACGGCTTCAACCACGAACAGGCCATCTTCTGCTTTCAACAGGCGCTGACCGCCGACCCCACCTGCGCCCTCGCCCATTGGGGCATCGCCCATGCCATTGGCCCGAACTACAACAAGGTCTGGGGCTTTTTCTCGCCCCATGAACAGATCGCCGCCCTCACCCTCGCCCGCCTGTCCCTGTCGCTCGCCGCCACCTGCCCCGCCACCCCCGTCGAACAGGCCCTGATCGCCGCCCAAGCCCTGCGCTTTCCCGATGATCCGCATGTCGAAGACTACGCCCCCTTCAACGACGCCTTTGCCGCCGCCATGCGCGACGTCCATCGCCGCTTTCCATCCGACCTTGACGTGACCTCGCTCTTTGCCGAGGCGCTGATGAACCGCACCCCCTGGACCCTGTGGGACACCCGCCTTGGCCAGCCCACCCCCGGTTCTTCCACGACCGAGGCGCAAACCCTTCTGGAACGCACCTTCGCCCGCCACCCGGCGGCTTGGGATCATCCCGGCCTTTTGCACATGTACATCCACCTGATGGAAATGTCGCCCACCCCGGAAAAGGCCTTGCCCCATGGCGACCGCCTCATGACCCTCGTCCCCGATTCGGGCCACCTCGTGCATATGGCCACGCATATTGACCTGCTGTGTGGGGACTATCAGGCGACCGTCCAGCGCAACCATGCCGCCACCCTTGTCGATGCCAAGTATTTTGCCCATGCTGGGGCCGAGAATTTCTATACCGTCTACCGCCTGCACAACCTGCATTTCGAACTCTATGGCGCCCTCTTTCTGGCCCAAATCACCCCGGCCCTTGCCGCCGCCGATGCCCTTGTGGCCACCCTCCCCGACCCCGTCGTCCGCCATCTGCCCCAGTTGTTCGAGGCGTTTGTGGCCATGAAACCCCATGTCCTGATCCGCTTTGGCCGCTGGTCCGATATCCTCGCCCTGCCCTTCCCGCAGGATGCCGCGCTTTACTCCTTCACCACGGCCATCCTGCACTATGCCCGCACCGTTGCGCTTGCCAACCTCGCCCGCCTGCCCGAAGCGGTAGCCGAGGCGCAAGCCTTCACCGCCGCCGTGGCCCGCGTGCAAGACGACCGCATGGTGTTCAACAACCCGTGCTCTGCCGTCTTGCAAGTGGCCGAACAGATGATGCTGGGCGAGTTGGCCTACAAATCCGGCGACACCGCCTTGGGCCTTGCCCATCTGCGCGCCTCAGTCGCCCTCGATGATGCCCTCCTTTACGATGAACCTTGGGGCTGGATGCAGCCCAGCCGCCACGCGCTGGGCGCCCTTCTGATGGACGCAAGACACTACCCCGAAGCCGAGGCCGTCTACCGCGCCGACCTTGGCCTGGATGCCACCCTGCCACGCCCCAGCCAGCACCCCCGCAATGTCTGGAGCCTGCATGGACTGGACGAATGCCTGGCCCACCGCGGCGAAACTGTCGAACGCCCCCACATCCGCCAGCAACTGGCCCAAGCCATGGCCCGCGCCGAAGTGCCCATTTCCGCCTCGTGTTTTTGCCGCAGCACCACCCCCGCCCCATTCCGCATGCCCGGTTGACGCAAGCACCTCTGCGCGGTCTATTGCGCCACGCGTCCCAACCAGAAAGTCGCCCCCATGATCACCGGCTCATGCCACTGCGGTCAGGTCCGCTGGACCTTTAACGGTCTGCCGGACAGCGCCACCGCCTGCAACTGTACCGTCTGCCGCCGCTATGGCACGCTGTGGGCCTATGACCATGAAGGCGAGGCGATCCACGTCACCGGCCCCACCCGCATCTATGTCACCGGCGACAAATCCATCGGCTTCCACTTCTGCGACACCTGCGCCTGCATCGCCTATTGGCGTGCCCTATCCCCCGACAAGGACGGCCGCCGCCGCATCGCCGTCAACCTGCGCCTGGCCGACCCCGACGCCGTGGCCGACATCGCCATCGAACATTTCGACGGGCTGGAGAAGTTCGAAGATCTGGGTCAGGACGGCCGCAAGGTCTGGGACATGTGGTTCTGACCCCTCATCCCACCCGCCGCCTGGCCAGATAGGGCAGTGCAAACAGGTACAGCCCGCTGACCAGCATC
>CAMDHB010000306.1 GCA_945897655.1 Pseudorhodobacter antarcticus | reverse complement strand
TCGAACTCCGTCACGGGCAGGGTGAAAGAGATGACGTAGGCGTTGTCGCCATTGCTGGCAGTGATGAAGGCGCCGATCATGCCATCACCATTCGGTTTGGCCGCCTGAAAGGCGTTGTCCATCTGCACGGTGGCCGTGCCCGTCCAGTCGACGCTTTCGGAATCGACAGTCATGCCGTTCGCTTCCCACTTGTATTCGAATTCGGTGAAGATCTTGTCGCCTTCGGGGTATTCCTCGGCGGACTGCAGGGCGAAAGTCGCGGGCAGTGCAGTCAGTTTGTTGAAATCGGCGTGGGTCAGCTTGCCTTCGATGGCTTTGGCGATGCCCTCATTCGTGAACTCGATTGCGAAATCAATTTCACGGTAGGGGTTATAGTCCGTGTCGTTCAGCAGATATTCGCGCTTGAGCGAGATCGTGCCGACATCGGCGGCGGCCAAGTCCATCACCTGAACGTCGAACAGCTTGCCATCGACCTTGCCCATGATCACCAGGTGCGGCTTGTCGCCCAGCCATTCGGTCGGGGCTGCGGTCAGGGTATTGCCGGCGGTGACCGTGTCCATCATCGGATCGGCCAGAGCCGGAAGGGCAAGGCAAGGAGCAAGAACGGCCGCGAAAAGCGGGGCTGAGAAGCGCATGAAGTCATCCTTTCAGGTGAGGTTTGTTGCGGATGTCCACAGCGCTAGAATCAGCATGTAACGCTTTTGCGTCACTCTGTGGGGTCGGTCCGCACCTTGCACCCGAAGGCCTTTTGCTTTCATGATCTTAGGTGCATAAAAAAAATATCCCATTCTCTCTTATGCTGATTTCGTTTGGTATTTTTGCTGCACATATGTGCAAGTTTCACAAATGCGTCATGGAATCACTCTAGGGATTCGATACCGAAACAGCGAGGGGTCCATGCAGGCAATGCGCGACAATCCGGCCTTGGCCGCGGCACGGGGGTGATCCTGTGGCGCCGGGTCAGCACGCAGGGGCTGCGTTATGTCGGGGACCCAGTCCTTGCACTTGGCATGGTGCTGCTGGTGGCATTTGCATGGTTGATCGCTGTGCCGATCGGCATGATCCTGACTGACGCTTTCACCTCGCAGCCGGGTGACGCGGCCCGCACGGATGTGACAGATGGCGCGGTGACGGCTTATTACATCACCCGCGCGCTGGCATCGCGCATGTCTGGCATCATCTTCTTTGCTCCGCTGTGGAACACGCTGATGGTGGCGGTTTCGGCGGCGGGCATGGCCCTGGTGATCGGGGCCGGGCTTGCTTGGGTGCTGGTCCGCAGCGATCTGCCGTGGCGCAGCTGGTTTTCGGTGGCGCTGATCATTCCTTACATGCTGCCGGTTTGGACCTTCGCGCTGGCCTGGGTGACCTTGTTCAAGAACGCCACGCAGGGCGGTCAGCCCGGCTGGATGCAGGCCCTTGGCGCGGAACCACCCGATTGGCTGGCCTATGGCTTGGTGCCGACCATCATCATCCTCACGCTGCATTACATTCCCTTTGCGATCCTGATCATCGGCGGCGCGCTGCGGCGGCTGGATGGCCAGTTGGAAGAGGCGGCCCAGATGCTTGGCGCGCGGCGCTTGGCGATCCTATGGCGCGTCACGATTCCGGCGCTGCGCCCTGCGGTTCTGTCGGCGGGATTGTTGATGTTTGCCGATGCGATCGGCGAGTTTTCGGTGCCCTACATCCTGGGCCTGCCGGTGCAGTTTGAAACGCTGTCGGTGTCGCTGTTTCGCGCGATCAGCACGCAGCAGAATGGGATGGCGGCGGTCTTTGCGGCGGTTGTGCTGTTGATCGGGGTGATCACACTGGGCATTGATGCGTGGATGCTGCGCGAGGCGCATCGCTTTGCCACGATCGGGGGCAAAGGCATGATCAGCCGCATCAGCCCGCTGCTGGCGGCACGTTGGCCGCTTTTCTTGGCGGTTGCGCTGTTGTTTTTCGTCAGCGTGATCATGCCGCTGGCCACCTTGATCCTGTCGACGCTGATGCACATCCCCGGCCGTTTTGGCACCGACAACTTTACGCTGGACTATTGGATTGGCCGCGATTTGCCCACGGTCGCCATGACAAACGGTATTCTTTTGGCGCCCGAGTTCTGGCATGCGGCGTGGAATTCGTTGCGGATTGCGGGCATGGCGGCGCTGGCGGCGGGGGGCTTGGGTTTGCTGGTGGGCTATGTCGTGGCCCGCAGCCCGTGGCGCTGGCTGGCGGCAGCCTTGCGCGGGGTCACATTCTTTCCCTATCTCGTCCCGGGCATTGCCTTTGCCGCAGCGATCCTGGTGCTGTTCGCCGCCCCGCGCGGGCCAATTCCGGCTCTCTATGGCACGCCTTGGATCTTGCTGCTGGCCCTGGTGGCCGATCAGATGCCCTTTGCCAGTCGGCTGGGCATTTCCGCGATGGCGCAGCTTGGCCCGGATGTCGAGGATGCGGCCCGCATGATGGGTGCAGGGCTGCTGCGCCGCCTGCACGCGATTGTGCTGCCCATCCTGAACGGCGCATTTGCCACGGCGGTTCTCTTGTCATTCATCTCTGGCATCAAGGGGGTCAGCCTGTTCATCCTTTTGGCCGTGCCCTCGACCGATGTACTGACCACCTTTTCGCTGCGGTTGGTGGATTACGGTTATGATCAGGCGGCCAATGCCGTGGTGCTGGTGATTTCCCTGATGGCTCTTTTGGGCAGCCTGTTGATGCACCGGCTTGCAGGCCCGGGCTTCGCCCAAGGGTTGGAGCGTTAGATGCCGGACATCGAAATCACCGCCTTGAGCAAATCGTTCGGGAAGGCCGCTGCCGTCCAAAATGTGTCTCTGACCGTCAGGGACGGATCTTTCACCTGCATCCTTGGCCCTTCGGGATGCGGCAAGACCACGTTGCTGCGGATGCTTGCCGGACTGGAAGAGGCGAGTGCGGGGCAAATCCGCATCGGCGGGCGGCTGGTGGATGATCCGGCGCAGGGGACCTTCGTTCCGCCCGAACAGCGTGGTGTGGGACTGGTGTTTCAATCTTATGCGCTTTGGCCGCATATGACCGTGGCGCAGAATGTGGAATTCGGGCTGCGCTTGCAGCGGCTTGCGGCACCGGCCCGGCGCGCGCGGACCGAAGCGATGCTGGACACGTTACGGATCACCGAACTGGCAGATCGCTATCCGGCACAGCTTTCGGGCGGGCAGCAGCAGCGCGTGGCCTTGGCGCGGACCTTGGCGCTGGCCCCGCAGGTCTTGTTGCTGGACGAGCCCCTGTCGAACCTTGATGCCAGCTTGCGCCTTGCCATGCGGGCCGAACTGGCCCGTCTGCACCGCGAATTCGGCACCACAATCGTCTTTGTCACCCATGACCAATGGGAGGCCATGACCCTTGCGACAGACATCGCGGTCTTGGCCAAAGGCGAAGTTCAACAAACCGGCACTGCAAGCACCATCTATGACCGGCCCGCCAACCGCTTTGTCGCCGAGTTCATCGGCAGCCCGCCCATCAACATCTTTCCAGCCGGCAGTGCCGCGGCGCTGGCGCTGATCCCCAATGGCGTCACCGACCGCGCACAGATCACCGTTGGCCTGCGTCCCGAGGCTGTGCAGATATCGTCCAGCCCAGTGCCCGGTGCCCTGGCGGCCACGGTGACCGCAATCCTGCCCACTGGCGGGTCGTGGATTGTGGAAACCGCGGTTCAGTCAGACGGCGCCAGCGTGCTATGCACCACCCTTTCGCGCCCTACCTTAATGCCGACACAGCCGGTTTTCCTGGAACCCCAGCCCGACGGTTTGCATCTGTTTGCGCCAGAAGGTCACCGCCTTTCTGATTTCCCCCAAAGCCACATGGAGATGTTATGACCCGCCTCTTCCCGCTGTTCTTGCTTTCGACCGCGCTGGCAGGCCCTGCGCTGGCCGAACCCTTCGATGAAGCGGCCCTTCTGGCGGCCGCCAAGACCGAGCCTGCACTGTCCGTGATCGATTCCACCGGAAAGGTGCGCGAACAGGCAGCAGGCTTTGCTGCCAAATACGGGCTGGAAGCCAATGGCACCAAATCCGAAGCCCCCGGGACCATCCGCAAGGTAATGAGCGAAGCGCAGGCGGGCAATGTGCAGGCCGATGTTCTGGTCATCTCAGACACGCCCGCAGCCGTGGCCCAGCTTCTGACCCCGGGCCTTGCGATCAGTTATCTTCCCTCCGACATGGTGGAGGCCATCCCCGAGGCGGCGCGTGATCCCTTGGTCATTTCCTATTCGCCGATTGTCTGGACCTACAACACCGCGTTGCACGACAGTTGCCCCATCACCAATATCTGGGCGTTAACCGACCCGGAATGGGCG
>CAMDHB010000305.1 GCA_945897655.1 Pseudorhodobacter antarcticus | reverse complement strand
TCGAGCGCGGGGTGAAAGGCGTTGATTTCCTGCTGCGGTTCATGCTGTTCAGCATCGGGCCGTTGATCCTGGAACTGACGATGGTGTCGGTGATTTTCGCGCTGTATTTCGGCTGGCAGTACATGGTTGTCGTGATTGCGACGATTGCGATCTACATCACCTACACGTTCAAGGTCACCGAATGGCGGGTGCAGATCCGCCGCCAGATGAACGATCAGGACACCGATGCCAACCAGAAGGCGATCGATAGTCTGCTGAACTATGAAACCGTCAAGTATTTCAACGCCGAGGCGCGCGAGGCGGCGCGGTATGACCGGGCTATGGCGGCCTATGAGGGCTTTGCGGTCCGCACGGGGCAGAGCCTGTCGATCCTGAACATCGGGCAGAATGTGATCATCACCACGGGGTTGATTGCCGTCATGGTGATGTCGGCGATTGGTGTGCAGAACGGGCAGTTCACGGTCGGCGATTTCGTGATGGTGAACGCCTATATGATGCAGATCACCTTGCCGTTGGGGTTCTTGGGTACGGTGTACCGCGAAATCCGGCAGGCTTTGGTCGACATGGGCGAGATGTTCGGGCTGTTGGGTCAACCGGCCGAGATCACTGACAAGCCGGGTGCACCGGCGTTGAAGGTGGGACCGGGCGAGGTGGTGTTTGACAATGTGGAATTCGCCTATGAGCCGAACCGCGAGATCCTGAAGGGGGTGTCTCTGCGGGTGGGTCCAGGGCAGCGGATTGCGCTGGTCGGGCCGTCGGGGTCGGGGAAATCGACCATCGGGCGGTTGTTGTTCCGGTTTTATGACATCAATTCCGGGGCGATCCGGATTGACGGGCAGGATATTCGCGATGTGACGCAGACGTCCTTGCATCAGGCGATTGGCGTCGTGCCGCAGGATACCGTACTGTTCAACGACACGATCTATTACAACATTGCCTATGGCAACCCGGAAGCGAGCCGCGAACAGGTGGAGCAGGCGGCGCGGCAGGCCAAGATCCATGACTTCGTGATGTCGCTGCCCGATGGCTATGACGCCAAGGTGGGTGAGCGGGGGCTGAAGCTGTCAGGGGGCGAAAAGCAGCGCGTGGGCATTGCGCGGACGCTGCTGAAGAACCCGCGCATCCTGATCCTGGATGAGGCGACCTCGGCGCTGGATACCCAGACCGAGAGGGATATTCAGGACAGTCTGCTGGAGATGGGGCAAGGGCGGTCGGTGATCACCATTGCGCACCGGTTGTCGACGATTGCGGATGCGGACCTGATCGTGGTGCTGGAGGCGGGTCTGGTGCGCGAGCAGGGCACGCATGAGCAGTTGCTGGCGCAGAACGGGCGCTATCACGCGATGTGGGAGCGGCAGTCGGCGGAAGAAACTGAGGTCAAGGCGGCGGAGTAGGCCGGGGGCGCAGGCCAAATCTTTTCGAAAAGATTTGCAAATTTCTTCGAAGAAATTTGGCAGCGCGGGCCTGTCAGCGTTTCAGAAGGCTGCGGTTCAGGCGGCAGGCGACGGTATAGGCCGGATCATAGACATTGCCGATGTCGTACCGCACGGCTTGGCCCATGAGGTGGCTGGCGGCCTCGACCCCCAAGCCGAAATCCTGTTCCAGCCAGCGGACCATTTCGGTGGTGGCATGTTGCAGGGCCTGATCCAGCGGGCGGGCGTTGCCAAGCGTGAAGATGTCACGCTCGGTCTGGCCACGGGGCCAGGTGATTGTGCGCTTCTCGACTGAAAGTCGGAAAGTGATCTGAAAGCAGGTCTCGATCCCGGTGCCGACAATCTCGCCGTCGCCTTGGGTCGCGTGGGCATCACCCAAGAAGAACAGCGCGCCGGGGGTGGAGATGGGGAACCAGACAGTGCTGCCCGGGCCAAGGCGGCGATAGTCCATGTTGCCGCCATATTCGCCGCTGGTTGCGGTGGAGATGGCTTGACACAAGGATGGCGCCACGCCCAGGCAGCCGATCATGGGGTCCAGGGGCAGGGTCAGGGCAAAGCCCGCGGGCGGGTCCAGCAGGGTCACGGTACCGGCGTTGCCGTCGATGGCCCAGTTGGCCCGCGTGCGCGGCGGCAAGTTCGGCACAAATTCCGGGTCCACGACATTCTCGGCCAGGGCGGCGCGAGTCCAGCCGGTGTTGCGGATGGGCTGCATCGCCAGAATGTCTACGCGCAAGGTGTCACCCGGTTCGGCGCCCTCAACCGCAAAGGGACCGTTCATCGGGTTGGGGCCGTTGGTGACCTTGACACCATGCCTGTCCCAACCGTTCGCATCGATCGTGTCGGTGGTGATTGTGTCACCATTGGCCACGGTCATTGCTGCGGGCAGGGTGCCAAGGACATTGTGATAGGTGGTCGGGGTGAACAGATGATGTGTCATGACAAAATCGTATCGTCTGGGGTTCGGTTCGGCAAGAGGCAGGGTGGGCTTTGCTGCCTGAAACGCGGGCGAGGGCTTGTCGCGATTGCGCAAATCCGTGTAAGACGGCTCAAAGACAGGAGAGGCCATGAGCAACACCGACAGTTTTGTGGATGAAGTCACCGACGAAGTGCGCCGGGACCGTCTGTTCGCGCTTTTCCGCAAATATGGCTGGATTGGTGTGCTGGTGGTGGTGCTGATCGTCGGCGGTGCCGCATGGCGCGAATGGCAAAAGTCGGTGGATGCCACACGGGCGCAAAGCTTTGGCGATGCAGCGCTGGCGGCGTTGGAAAAGACCGATCCGGCCGAGCGGGCTGCCGCACTTGCGGCGATTGCGGCGGACAAGGACCAGTTGGCCATTCAGGCCCTGTTGACGGCCGGCAATCCCGAGGGTGACAAGGCCGCACGTCTGGCGGCGCTGGACGGTTTGATTGCCGATGCAAGTGCCCCGCAGGTCTACCGCGATCTGGCGGTTCTGCGCCGGGTGTCGATTGCGGGAACCGACCAGGCGCTGGCCGACCGCCGGACCGCGTTGCAAGGCATTGCGGTGGCTGGCCGATCCTTGCGCCCCTTGGCAGAGGAGCAACTGGCCTATCTTTTGTTGGAGGAAGGCAAGGCGGATGAGGCGCTGGCCGCGCTGCTGACGCTGATCCAGGATCAGGATACCCCTGTCGCGATGCGGCAAAGGCTGGCCTCGGTGATCACGGCGCTGGGTGGGGTTGCGCCGGAACCTGCCGCGTCGGCGGGTTGATGCAGGAAGGGCTGAAGGGATGACGTCTGGCCCGATGTGGCAAAAGACCTGCAGCCTGTTTGCGGCGCTGGTCCTGCTTGCCGCCTGTGAACGCGAGGTCATCCTGCCCGGCGAGCGGTTTGACGTGCGCACGCCGCTGGAGGCGTCGGTACAGGTGGAAAGCCAGGCCCTGCCTGTTGCACCGCCAGAGGTTCCGGAAAACCAGACCCGCCCGATTGGCCTGCCTGCGATGGTGGCCAATGCCGAGTGGACCCAGCGTGGCGGCAATGCACAGCATGCGGCCCTGCATGCCAGCCTGTCGGCTGTGCCGCAGTTGGTGTGGGTTGCGGACATCGGGACCGGGAACGCGCAGCGCAACCGGATCACAGCTGCGCCGGTGGTGGCGGATGGCCGGGTTTTTGCGATGGATGCGCTGGCGCAGGTGACGGCGGTTTCAATGGCGGGTGCCATGCTGTGGCGGGCCGATCTGACGGCGCCCTTTGACCGGGGTGGCGCGCAGTCGGGCGGCGGGATTGCCGTGGCGGGGGGGCTGGTCGTGGCCTCGACCGGCTATGGTGAGGTTGTGGCACTGGATGCGGGCACGGGTGCTGTGATGTGGCGGCAAAGGCTGGGCGCACCGGCGGCGGGTGCGCCGGGTGTGGCGGGTGGTGCCGTTTATGTGATGGGCACGGACGGCATGGCTTGGGGCTTGGATGCCGCGTCGGGGCGGGTCAATTGGGTGCTGCCGGGTACCAAGAACCAGCTTGCGTCGGATACCGGGGCGGCCCCTGCGGTGACCGGGGGTCGGGTGATATTCCCCTTTTCCGCCGGTGTGATGCTGTCGGCTGCAACGGATACTGGCACCGCGGCGTGGCAAGCGTCTATCACGGGGAACCGGTTGGGCCGGGCCTTTGCGAATTCGGGCGATATCACGGGCGATCCGGTTGTGTCGGGCGGTGTGGTGTATGTGGGCACGGCGGCGGGCCGCACGGGTGCGTTCCGCGAAGATACTGGCGTGCGGATATGGACGGCCGAGGATGGTGCGGTCAATCCCGCACTGGTCTTTGGTGGATCGGTGTTCGTCGTCAGTGATGAAGGTCGGTTGATCCGGCTGGATGCGGGCACCGGGCGGCGGGTTTGGGCGACCGACCTGCCAGAGTTTGTGGAGCTGAAGCCCCGCAACTATGGCCGGGTGTTTGCCCATTTCGG
>CAMDHB010000304.1 GCA_945897655.1 Pseudorhodobacter antarcticus | reverse complement strand
ACCCGCGCCGACCTCGTCTTCGGCTCCAACAGCCAGCTGCGCGCCATTGCCGAGGTTTACGGCCAATCCACCTCCGGCCCCGCCTTCGTCAAGGCCTTCGTCGCCGCCTGGGTCAAGGTAATGAACGCCGACCGCTTCGACCTGGCCTGATCCAAATCGCCCCCGGCCTGAAAACCGGGGGCGATCCAACTTTTTCCCGGCGAACCACCGTTAACCAACCTTTCCACCCGGTTAACGAAAATCGCCAACCCACGGACAAACAACGATAAAAGGTTTTGTCCACATGTGGACACCCCCCGAAACGGTGCCGACGGCCCAACTTGCCGCCGCCAACTGGCCGCAAATCACCAGCACCCCCGAACTTTTCATGCAGCGCGAAAACATCGTTTTCCGCGTCCAAACCACCCTCGGCCCCCACGCCCTGCGCCTCCACCGCCCCGGCTACCACAGCCCGGAAACCCTCAAATCCGAACTGGATCTGATGGCCATGCTGGCAGGGCAGGGGGTGCGCGTCCCCACCCCCGCCCCATCCTCCAGCGGTGCACTCCTCGTCCCCGTCGGCGACCGCCACGCCAGCCTCCTCTCCTGGCTGCCCGGCCAACCCATGCGCCGCGCGGGCCACCCCCTCGCCCTGACCGGCCCCACCCGCACCGCCCTTTACCACGCCATCGGCGCCCAGATGGCCCGCCTGCACGCCCTGACCGACGCCTGGACCCCACCCCCCGGCTTCACCCGCCCCCGCTGGGACCGCGATGGCCTTGTGGGCGACCAACCCTTCTGGGGCCCGTTCTGGACCCTCGCCAACACCGCCCACCTGACCCAAGTCCGCGACCGCGCCCGTGCCCTGCTGGACAGCGCCCCCAACCCCGACTTCGGCCTGATCCACGCCGACATCGGCAACGAAAACGTCCTGACGGACGGCCCCCATGTCCACTTCATCGACTTTGACGACAGCGGTTTCGGCTACCGCCTGTTTGACCTGGCCACCACGCTGTACAAAGCGTCCGACGAACCCGACTTCCCCGCCCTGCAAGACGCCCTCCTGTCCGGCTATGCCCGACACCGCCCCTTGCCTGACCTGCCCCTGCTGCCCCTGTTCATCGTCCTGCGCAGCCTGACCTATCTGGGCTGGATCGCCAGCCGCGCCGCCGACCCCGCCATAGCCGCCAATGCCGGCCCCTACCGCGCCATCGCCCTGCGCCTGATCGACCGTTACCTGCCCTGACCCAGCGGTGCCGCAGATCAGGTTCGACAGAGCCCCGGGGCTGCAGTATCCCTGCGCGACCAAGGCCGGGGGGCCAGCCCCCCGGACCCCCCGGAGTATTTTCGCCAGAATGAAAGGGTAGCCTGAATGCCGCTGCTGAAATCATGGGTTGCGGGCGCCAACCGCAGCGACGGGCCGTTCCCCTTGAACAACCTGCCCTGCGGAGTGTTTTCCCATGGCGATGCCCCGCCCCGCTGTGGCATGGCCATTGGCGATTTCGTGCTGGATGTCACCGCGCTGGAGGAGGAGGGGCTCTTGTCCCTTGGCGGCCCCTTGCTGGACGTGCCCTATTGGAACGATCTGATGGAGGCGGGGCCAGCCGTTTGGGCCGACCTGAGGCGTCAGGTCACGGCCCTGTTGCGCGAGGGGTCAAGCAAGCGGTTCCTGATGGAGGATCACCTGATCCCCCTGTCAAAAGTGACCCTGCACTTGCCCTTTGTGGTGGCCGAGTTTACCGATTTCTTCTCAGGCCGCCATCACGCCGCCAATGTCGCGGCCCTGTCGCGCAGCGGCGACGGGGCCCTTCCTGCCAACTGGCAGCACATGCCCGTCGGCTACAACGGCCGGGCCTCCTCTGTTGTGGTGTCAGGCACGCCCGTCCGCCGCCCTTGGGGGCAAATCAGATCGGCCGATGGCACACCCCGCTTTGCCCCCACGGGCCGGTTCGACATGGAGTTGGAACTGGGTGCCGTTGTCGGAACCGCGTCTGACGGTCCGGTGACGGTGGCCGAGGCGGATGCGATGATCTTTGGCTACGTCCTGCTGAACGACTGGTCGGCACGCGACATTCAGGCCTGGGAATCTCAACCCTTGGGGCCATTTCAGGCCAAGGCCACGGCCACCACGATCAGCCCCTGGATCGTGATGGCCGCCGCATTGCACCCCTTCCGCACCACGGGCCAACCGCGCGAGGTGCCGCTGCTGCCGCACCTGCAAGAGCCGGGGCCGATGCACCATGACATCGCCCTTGAGGTGGCCCTGACCCCCGCAGACGGCCCCGAGACTGTGATCTGCCGCACAACATCCCGCGAACTGACCTATTCCGCTGCACAGCAAATTGCCCACCACACGACCAGTGGTTGCCCGATGTCTGTGGGCGATCTGCTGGGATCCGGCACGATTTCCGGGGCAGGGCGCGAAAGCTGCGGCAGCCTTCTGGAACTGTCGCGGGGCGGGAAGGAGCCCTTTGCCATTGCCGGTGCCGCCCGCAGTTTCATCGAGGATCACGACACGCTGACACTGCGTGGTCAGGCCTTGGGCGATGGCTATCAGATCGGGTTTGGCCAGTGCACCGGGCAGGTGATCCCGGCGCTGAAGGACCCCTATACCCGCTGAGGGGCGCCGAATCAGTTTGGCCGAAATCATGCACGACCGCGCAGTTTGGCGGGATACAAACCGCTTTGGGAACGTCGTGGTGCCCCATTCTGGCCAAGCCCTCGGTCCTGAGCCCTCACCAAAACCCACACCGCCGCAGCTTGGCAGCGCCTTAACCCATTTGATTTGATAAGGATTTGACCGCCCCCCACCGGTCACCCCCAACCCCGTCAAGCCCCAAGATGCCGCGCCAAGATTTCATTTGACGGAATCGGCCCAATTCCGCTATGACATCGGTGTCATGACATCGGTGTCACAAGACCCGAGCCATGACCGTGGGGGGAGCCATGTCGACGATTTATGATGTCGCCCGTTCAGCGGGGGTATCGGCCAAAACCGTCAGCCGCGTGCTGAACGGTGACGCGCCCGTCGGCAAGGAAACCCGCATTGCGGTGGAAAAGGCGATGGGCCAGCTTGGTTATGTCCCCTCCAATGCCGCTCGGATGATGCGCTCCAACAAGTCGGGTCTGGTCGGGCTGATCACCGGGGCCATCTCGATGTCGCCCGAACCCATGCAACCGGCGGGTCTGCCGGAATTGTTCATCGTTCAGGGCATCCAAAAGGCTTTGGCCGGGTCCGGCATGACCCTGATGATCGCCGATACCGGCGGTGTGATGGAAAAGGCCGCCCCCCTGATTGACACCTTTCTTCGCCACCGCGTCGAAGGGCTGATCTATGTGGCCGAGTTTCACCAGAAGGTCACGCTGCCCCGCGTGCCCGATGACGTGGCCCTTGTTCTGGCCAATTGCTATGACGACCACGGCACCACGGCGATCCTGCCCGATGACCGGCTTGGCCAATTCGACCTCGTCACCCAAATCATCGCAGCTGGTCACCGCCGCATCGCCTATCTGACCCTGCGCCCCGATGTCGAGGCGGGCCACCTGCGCGCCCTTGGCTACCGCGACGCCTTGACCACTGCGGGCATCGCCTTTGACCCCGCCATCGTGGCCGCCTGCGACCTGCCCGACCGCGCCGCCGAATCCCGTCTGTTGATGGAAACCATCGACCGCATGATGCGCCTGCCCGATCCGCCGACCATCCTGTGCTGCGGCACCGACAAGATGGCGCTGGAAGTGTACGGCATCCTGCGCACCCTTGGGCTGCGGCTCCCCGAGGAAATATCGGTCGCTGGCTATGACAATTACCGCGTCATCGCCGAACAGCTTTACCCGCCGCTGACCACCGTCACCCTGCCATATCCGGCCATGGGTGAACTGGCGGCCCACCGCCTGCTGTCCCTGATTGCAGGCAACCCCCGAAATGACCCCGCAGTCGAGCGCGTTGCGGGTCCGGTGTGCTGGCGCGCATCGGTCAAGGACTTAAGCGGCTCAAAACCTGAAGAAACCGAACCCAAGCGGAGGACCCTTTTTGAAACCATTTAACACTCTGGCCGGCGCGCTGATTGCCAGCTCGCTGTTCGCCGGAGCATCGGTCGCCCAGACCGAGCTGTCGATGTGGTACCATGGTGCCGGCAGCGAAAGCGAAATGGCGCTGATCAACGGCATGCTGGACGAATTCAACGCCAGCCAGTCGGATTGGAAAGTCGTGATCCAGTCCTTCCCGCAAATCGCCTACAACGACTCGGTCGTTGCTGGCGCCCTTGCCGGGACCCTGCCCGATATCATCGACATCGACGGCCCGATCCTGCCGAACTGGGCATGGGCTGGCTACATCCAGCCGCTGGCCATCGACGAAACCCTGATCGCCAACTTCCTGCCCGGCACCAAAGGCGTCTGG
>CAMDHB010000303.1 GCA_945897655.1 Pseudorhodobacter antarcticus | reverse complement strand
TCCTGGCGGGTTGTCGGTCATTGGAATGGACGCGCCCCGCTGGACATGACGGTGCCAGCACCGGGGCCGGACAAGATTGTGGTGATCTTGCAGGCCGAAGGGCCGGGGATGATCTTTGCGGCGGCGCAGCTGGACTGAGGCGGTTACTTCCAGCGTCGGTGCACCCAGAACCATTGGCCGGGATGGGCGCGGACCTGAGCCTCAAGCGAGTTGTTCAGGGCTTGGGTCATCTCGCGCGCCGTTGAATGGGGGATGGCGGGTTCGACGACCAGATCGAAATGCAGGCCGTCGGCATGGCGGATGCCGTAAACCGGCACCAGCAGGCAGTTGTATTTCAGCGCCAGATCGGCGGCTGACAGGGCTGTCAGGGCCCGGTGACCGAGGAAGGTCAGCGGTGCGCCATGGCTCATGTGCTGGTCGATGAGCATGCCCAGCATGCCGCCGCGGCGCAGATGGGTCACAAGTTCGGACAGCCCGCGCCGCCCGCGCGCGAACAGGGGTTCCGAAATGGCGCGGATCGTGGCGGCAAAATGCCTGTCGAAATAGGGGTTGCGCTGGGGACGGTAAAGCGCCCCTACCGGCATCCCGCGTGAGGCCAGGACGGCGCGGGCGATGTCATGATTGCCAAAGTGGCCGGAGACGAGGATGACGCCGCGCCCGGCGCGCTGTGCTTCCATCACCTGATCCAACCCCTCGCCCAAGAGGGCCGAACCGGCCACATTGGCCTTGAAATCGGTGGGGGAGTAGAGTTCGGCCAAGGTGCGGCCGACATTGTCCAGCACAGCCTCGGTCAGCGTTGCCACGCGGGTCAGCGGCAGATCGGGCCAGATCAGCGCCAGATTGTCACGCACCCGCTGGCGGTAGCCTGCCAAGGGGCCGATGACCCGCCGCATCATCCAGCCGCTGAAGCGGATGCGGGTGGCATAGGGCAGCAGCCGCAGCGCCCCAAGCAAGCCCATTGCCGCCAGATTCTGGACATAGGACACCGGCAGGAAAAAGGGCGAGGAGGTTTTCAAAACGGCTTCAGACCATAGGCTTGGTTTGGGGCGCGGAGGCCTCTTGCCGCCAGACATAAAGGCCAGCCGCCACGATCACAAGCGCGCCGGTGATGGTGAAGGCATCCGGGTATTCGGCAAAGATCAGGATGGACCAGAGCGTGGCAAAAACGATGTCGAGATAGCCGAAAGGGGCCATGGCGCTGGCCTCGGCCACGGAATAGGCGCGGATGATCAAAAGCTGGGCGACCGCGCCCAGAAAACCCAGCACGAGGAAGAGGGGCACGTCACCCCAGGCGATGCCCTGCCAGTAGAAGGGCAGGGCGAGCGAGGTGACGGCCATACCGGCCACGGCGGCATAAATCATCGCGGCCCAGGGGCTTTCGCGGGTGCCGACAAGGCGGGTGAGCAGCATGTTGGCGGCAAAGCAGCAGGCGCAGATCAAGGGCAGCAAGGCGGCGGGGCTGAACACCTCGGTTCCAGGGCGGATCACGATCAGCGCGCCGATGAGGGCCACGCCGACGCCGATGAGGCGTTGCACGCCCAGAACCTCGCCCAGAAACAGCCCGGCGCCAAGGGTGATGAGACGGGGGCTGATGCTGGCAAGTGCCGTTGCCTCGGCCAGGCCTATGAAGTTGAGGGAGGCGAAGAAGAACACGGTGGCGCCCAGTTGGGTGAGGGAGCGTGCGACGTGAAGCCAGGGCCAGGCGGTGACAAGGGAGGGAATGAAGCGGCTGCGCAGGTACAGGGCGACGAAAAGCAGGTGTCCGGCAAAGCGCGCCCAGATCACCACGGCGGTGGGATACGTCTCCAACAGCGCCTTGGCGGCGGCATCCATCGCGGTAAAGCAGAAAATCCCAAGGGAGATGAACAGGATACCGCGCCGCAGCGATGATTGGCCTTTGGACATGGTCTGGTTCCCCGGTTCGCCGCCGGACGCTAGGCAATGTCCCTGTCAGGCACAAGGGCCAAGCGTCAGTCGTCGGGGGTGGTCAAGACCACTTCACCTGCGCCTTCCAGTTGGCGGATGGCCATGACGATGACGGCCATCGCCTCTTCGCCATCCTTTTCCTTGATCTTGTTGCGGGAGGCCATCTCCTCGCGCAGGCTTTGGGCCATGCGTTGGGACAGGTTTTCAAGGATGTGGTTGGCAGAGGCCTGATGGGCAGCGTCGCCTTGGGCATAGGCAAGCGCGGTGACGAGGATGGGTTGATCGACGATGCGGACAACCTTGGGCACGTCGCGGGGGGGCAGTTTGGCCTTGATGTGTTCAAAGGTGAAGATGGATTTGCGCACCAGGTCCGCAAAATGGGCATCGGTTTCCTGCAGGCCTTTGAGCACGTCATCGCGGGTCATGGCGGCGGCGATGTTCAGGATGGCACCGACCCGTTCGCCGGGACCAACCTCGAACGCCTTGATCGGTTGCGAATCGATCTGGGCGGCCAGGGACATGCCGATGCGGCGCACCGTGTCGGGGTCGATATTGCCGGTCAGGGACACGGCATAGGCCACGGCACGGGCACGGGGCCCGGGCAGTTTGCCCAAAAGCTCTGCCGCCTTTTGCACGGGCAGTTTGGACAGGGCGACGGCAGCCACCTCGATGCTTTCGTCTTCCAGCGCCTCGGCCAGGGTATCGGCCGAAACGGCGGTCATCCTTTCCCAGGGATCGACGGTCGAATTGCCGCCATTCAGGCGGCGCAGGCGGGAGGCGGCGCTGCTGGACATATGGCCATCCATGATCGACAGCGCGCCTTCGATGCCGCCGGGGAAGGACAGGCCCACGCCATCCAACTCGGTCAGGAAATCCTTGACCACGGATTGCAGGGTTTCGTGGTCGACCCGGCGCATGGAGCCCATTTGCTGGGCAAGGGCGGTCTGCATATCCTCGGGCAAGGAGGTGATCTTGAGGGGGGTGCCTTCGGCCAGCAGCAGACGCACGATGATGGCGGCCTTTTCACGCGGGCGCACATTGGGGCGGCCGGGTTCAAGGGCGGTCAGGCTGTTGCCATACATCTGGCCCAAGAGGGCGGGCGAGTTGGACATGGGGCCTCCGATTCTTCTGAATGCGGGGGCAGGATGGCAGGGCGTGCTTAAGGCCGGGTAAACCGCTTTAGCCAAAGACCCGGGCAAAGATCGTGTCGACATGTTTGGTGTGATAGCCAAGGTCGAACTTTTCCTCGATCTGCGCGGGGGTCAGGGCGGCGGTCACCTCGGGGTCGGCAAGAAGTTCGGTCTTGAAATCGGCGCCCTGTTCCCAGACGCGCATGGCATTGCGCTGGACCAGGCGGTAGCTGTCTTCGCGGGAAACACCGGCCTGGGTCAGGGCGAGGAGGACCCGCTGGCTCATCACCAGACCGCGGAATTTGTTCATGTTGTCCAGCATGTTCTGCGGATAGATCACCAGCTTTTCCAAGAGCCCGGCCAAGCGGTGCAGGGCAAAGTCGAGGGTGATGGTGGTGTCAGGGCCGATGGCGCGTTCGACCGAGGAATGGCTGATGTCGCGTTCGTGCCAGAGGGTCACATTCTCCAGGGCGGGCATCACGGACATGCGGACAAGGCGGGCAAGGCCGGTCAGGTTTTCAGAGAGGACCGGGTTGCGTTTGTGGGGCATGGCGGAGGAGCCTTTTTGGCCGGGGGAGAAGAATTCCTCAGCCTCCAACACCTCGGTCCGCTGCATGTGGCGGATTTCGGTGGCGATGTTTTCGATGCTGGACGCGATGACGCCAAGGGTAGCGAAATACATCGCATGGCGGTCCCGGGGGATGACTTGGGTGCTGATGGGTTCGGGGGTCAGGCCCAGCATCTTGCAGACATGCTCTTCGACCGAGGGGTCGATGTTGGCGAAGGTGCCGACAGCGCCAGAGATGGCGCCTGTGGCCACCTCGGCCCGAGCGTTCACCAGACGGGCTCGACCACGGGACATTTCGGCATAGAACCGGGCAAAGGTCAGGCCCATCGTGGTGGGTTCGGCATGGATGCCGTGGCTGCGGCCGATGCGGACGGTGTCCTTGTGTTCAAAGGCGCGGGCCTTCAGCGCGGCAAGGACGCGGTCCATGCCTTTCAGCAAGAGGTCATTCGCCCGCACAAGTTGCAGGTTGAAGGTGGTGTCCAGAACGTCGGAACTGGTCATGCCCTGATGGACAAAACGCGCCTCTTCGGCCCCGATATGTTCGGCAAGGTGGGTCAGAAAGGCAATTACGTCATGTTTGGTGACAGCCTCGATCTCATCAATGCGGGCCACGTCAAAGGTCACATCGCGGGCTTTCCAGACGGCTTCGGCACTGGCTTTGGGGATCACGCCGATGGCGGCAAGGGCGTCGCAGGCGTGGGCCTCAATCTCATACCAGATCTTGAACTTGGCTTCGGGGGACCAGATGGCAACCATGTCGGGGCGGGAATAGCGGGCGATCATC
>CAMDHB010000302.1 GCA_945897655.1 Pseudorhodobacter antarcticus | reverse complement strand
GTGCGATTTAGCGACCTTGCGGGGCGGCGTCAACCTCTGCCGGCGGACCAAGTCGCGCTTTGACAAAACCAGCGCCCACAGGCCACCCGCTTTCCAGCTTGACCTTCCCGCCCCCGCGTGGCCATTGATGCGAGGGGCTTGCGGGGTGGACGATGTTTCAACGTCTGATGCTGTGGACGCGCAGCTTGGCACAGTCGCGCCATGCCGAGGCGGCAATGGGCACCGTGTCCTTTGTCGAAAGCTCGGTCTTTCCCATCCCGGTCGAAGTGATGTTCCTGCCGATGTGCCTGGCCCGCCCGGAGCGCGCCATGCGCTATGCCGTGATTGCCAGCGTCACCTCTGTCGCGGGCGGGGTTCTGGGCTGGCTGATCGGCTTTTACTTCTTTGACCTGATCGCGCACCCGATCCTGCAGTTCTATGGCAAGGTCGAGGCGTTTGATCAGTTGAAACTTGCCACCGGCGACGGGACCATCCTGCTGATGCTGCTGACATCGGGAGCGGCGCATCTGCCACCGATGAAGGTGGTCACCATCCTGTCAGGGGTCGTGGGCTTCAACCTGCCGCTGTTCATCCTGTCCGCCATCGTGGCCCGTGGCGGCAAATTCTTTTTGCTGGCCTGGGTGGTGCGCGCTTATGGCCCGTCACTCGCAAACGTGATCCAGCAGCGCCTTGCAACCGTGGCGCTGATCGCGATTGTCGCAGGTGGGGTCGTCTGGGCGGTCCTGCATTTCCTATGAGGCGCCAAATGTCCCGTTCCCTGCTTATCTTTCTTGCCGCCGCAGGCTCCGCCGCCCTTCTTGCAGGTGCCTTTGCGTTCCAATACATCGGCGGTCTGGCTCCCTGCCATCTGTGCCTGCTGCAACGCTATCCGCATGGCGCGGCGGTTGCGATTGGCGCCCTGGCCCTGCTCATTCCGGGCACCCTGCTTGGCCGGATGCTGCCTTGGGCTGGCGCGCTTGCAGCGCTGACCACTGCAGCCTACGGCGCCTATCACACCGGGGTTGAACGGCACTGGTGGGCGGGCCCTGACACCTGCACCTCTGGCCCGATCGGCCAATTGTCGGCCAAGGACCTGCTGGCCCAGATTCAGGCCGCCCCCGTCGTGCAATGCGATCAGGTCGCGTGGCAGATGTTTGGCCTCTCGATGGCCTCATGGAACATGCTGGCGGCCCTGATCCTGGTGGCAATCTGGGTCAAGGCCGCCCGCACGGCTTAGGCTATCACAGTCGGCCCAGCAGCATCAGCACGACGACAATGATCAAGATCACCCCGATCACCCCGATGCCGCCGTTTCCATAGCCATAGCCATAACCGCCAAAGCGCCCGCTGAACCCGCCCAGCAGGAAGATGACCAGAATGATCGCAAGAACTGTTCCAAGTGACATCGCAAATCTCCAATATTTCTAGTGTTGCAGTCTCAGTTCCGGCCCCGGCCCGCGATGTATCGCCCCAGCACGAATGCAGCGGTGAACACAGCCATGCTGACCGGATCTTGGGGTGATGCAGGCTCGGGGATGGGTGCCTCGGGCGCCTTGACCCGCCCTCGCCCCAAGGCGGCCAGCCCGGCGGCAACTGCCAGCAGGGTTACCCCCACCAGCAGAGCGGCCAATTCCGACCCAACCAGCAACCGCAGCCCCAGATAGGCCGCCAACAGCACAAAGCCGCAGCCGACGGCGCCGATAAACCCGGCAGCCGACAGCATCGCCGCGCGGATCAGCAGGCTCCGCCCGGCTTCCTGAATAGGGCGAAGGATCTGGCGTATCACCGCCGTGTCAGGGCGCCAATCAACAGGCCCGCGCCCGCCGCCAGACCCAGCGCCAAATATGGATGCGCGGTGAAGGTCTTGGCAATGTCGGCTTCGGCGGTCTGGCCCTTGCGCTCGATGAACTGCGCGGCTTCGTCCATGCCCTCGCTGATGTCGGCAGCCATGCGCCGCCCACGACGTTCCGCCGTTGCCGTAACCGATTGCGCCAGCGTCGACAGCTCTTCACGCAAGGCCGCAAACTGCGCGGTCAGCCCTTCGAAATCGGTCGGGGCGAGTATCTTCTGGAACTTGCCATCTTGCTGCATCGTGATCTCCTCGTTTGGTCCATTGGCAGAATTGCCTCAAGACCAACCAAGACACCGGCAGCAGAATTTCCGCGTTAACATGCGTCAGGGTTGTGCTGATTTCCTGCCCCTAACGCCGTCGGGCCACCACCAGGGCGCAGATCAGCATCACCAACAGCTGTGGCAACCACAGGGCCCGCTCGGCTGCGCTGGGTGTCACGACATGCACAAAAACCCCAAGCGTCAGGAACACCACAACGCCCCAAACCGCCCATCTTGGCACCGGCACCGCCAGAATTCCCGCCCGTCCCAGCATGACCACCGCCAACCCCGCCAGCAACACGGCATTCACCACGGCCACGGCCCGCAGCGGCGGCGGAAACACCCCCGGCCACTGTCCACCCATCGTCAGATGCCCCCAAGGCGCACCCGCCGCCATCGCCAGATGAAAGCAGCAGACAACCCCCGTCAGCGCCAGATAGATCCAGGCCGCCCGCCTCATTGCACCACCGGGGCCGTAACCCCCTCCGGCTCTGGCCCCTGCCCCACGATCTGCACCTCTTCCTTGATGATCCGCGCGATCAGGGCGCAATCCTCCAGACTGAAGGTCAGCGGCACCCGCATATCGATCAGCCCCGCCAGAATGCGGTCGGTCTGCGGCAGACTTTGCCCCCCGGCATAGCCCCAATGGTCATAGCGTGAGGTAAAGGCGACAGGCTGTTCGGCACCGAACCACTTCAATTCCACCCCTCGCGCCAACGTGCGTGACAGAAACAACCCGATCCGCCCCTTGGACCAGTCCGGCAGCCGGAACTGGAACGACGACCCCACAAACCGCTCCTGATCGGGCCTGCCGATCAGCGCCAGCCCCGGCACCCCCGCCAACCCCGCCTCCAGCACGCGGTAACGCGCCTCCCACCGGTCAACCCGGTCGGCCAACTGCCGCAACTGTGGCCGCAGGATCGCCGCCCGCAGATTATCCATCCGCCCTGACACATTGGGCGTCACCATCCGCACCGCCTCAAACGCCTCCGGCCCCGGTGCGGCCAAATGCTTGCCATACAGCATATAGGACCCCGACAGCAGCACCGCCCGCGCCATGACATCCGGGTCGTCCGAGATCAGGAACCCCCCCTCACCCGAATTGACATGCTTGTAGGTCTGCATCGAATAGCACCCCACAACCCCATGCCACCCCGATGGCACTCCGTTCCAGGTGGCCCCCATCGTATGCGCGCAATCCTCAATCACCTGCACCCCAAGATCGGCACACAGCGCCATTAGCGCGTCCATGTCACAGACATGCCCCCGCATATGGCTCAGCATCAGCACCCGCGCCCCCGTGGCCCGCGCCTTCACGGCAAGGTCAGCGAAATCCAGAACCAGATCGTCCGTAACCTCTACAAACACCGGCCGCGCGCCCAAGGCCGCAATCGCCCCCGGCACCGGGGCCAGGGTGAACCCATTGCTCAGCACCGCATCCCCGGCCTCAACCCCCAAGGCCCGCAAGGCACAGCCCATCGCATACCCGCCCGAGGCGACGGCAAGGCAATACTTCGCCCCGGTCAGCGCGGCAAATTCCTGCTCCAGCAGCACCGTCTCGGCCACCTCACCCGGGGCGGTGTTATACCGGTGCAACCGCCCGTGGCGCATCACCTCGACCGCCGCCGCGATCCCCTCTTCCGGGATCGGCTCTTGCTGGGTGAAACTGCCCGAAAACCTTTCCGTCATCTGTCAGTCCTTTTGACCAGAACCAAAAACATCCCCAGGGTCAGCGCCAACCCCGCCGCCGCAATGAAAAACCCCATCGAGGGTGATTGGAACGGCGCGCCCGGCATCATGAACCGGCCAAAGACCTGCGCGAAAAACACGGTCCCCGCCAGTTGCGCCACATTGCTGATGGCCGACAGCCCGCCCTGCAACTCGCCTTGCGCATTGTCGGGCACCGCCTTGGTCATCATCGCGTTCAGCATGGGAAAGACAAATCCCTCGGGCGTGTGGACAATCATCATCACGACCACCAACACCAGACCACCTGCAATGCCATAGCCAAAGGCCGCAATCACCGCTGCGATCAGCCCGAACAATGCCACCCGCCATTCGCCAAACCGCTTGACCATCGGCCCCGTCAACCCAGCCTGTGACGCCGCCATGAGCAGCCCGAACACCGCCAGTGTCAGCCCCACCATGCTGGGCGACCAGCCGAATTTCGCCATACCCCAGAACGGCCAGATCGCCGGGTAAACGGAGGAGCAAAAGAAGAACCCGAACATCACCGCACACATTGGCAGCACGCCCTGATACTGGGCAAACACCTTGAACGCGCCAAACGGATTGGCCCTGCGCCATTCGAACGCGCGGCGGTTGTGCGGGGCCAGCGTTTCAGGCAGCACGAAATAGCCATAGATCAGATTGACCGCCGAAATCCCCGCCGCC
>CAMDHB010000301.1 GCA_945897655.1 Pseudorhodobacter antarcticus | reverse complement strand
CCATCGATGGGTCCGTTGCGGAATTTGTGCAAATTCCGCTCTTGTGGCTGGCCGCGCGATCGCCATCATGAGACCATCAGGAACGTCCATCCATGCCCCGCCCCGAAAAACACTCGCTCACCCTGCACGGCCACCGCACCTCGGTGTCGCTGGAGCCCGAGTTCTGGGATGCCTTCCGCACCCTCGCCGATACCCGGAACAAAACCCTCAATGAACTGGCCGCCGAGATTGACACAAGGCGCGGCGATGTGGGTCTGGCATCAGCGATCCGGGTCCACGTCCTGCGCGCCTTGCAAGGCTAGGTGGCAAAATCACCCATTGTCATTGCGCCCCCTTTGCCGCTAGGGTCGCGCCCAAGCGGACACCTGTCTGCGACAAAATTCTCTGCCCGTGGTTGCAGGCGCGCATTTCCGCGCCGAACAATGGGCAGCCGGATAGGCCGAAAGGCCTGAAAATTGCCCGTCAGGTCCATGATTTGCCGGGTTTTCATGTGGGTGTCGCAAGGCACTCGGAAGAGAACCGCGATGTTGCGCGAAACACGATTGGCCAAGGTCGAGGGCTGCCCACAGGGCAACGCCCCGACGTTGACCCGCAGCCACCTCGCCCGAACAAACCGCCCTGTCACCTCGCTGCTTGCCCCACCAGGGCAGGCGCCGTCGCGGGCACGGCGCAGTGAAAGTCCATGTCCAAGAAAATGCTCATCGATGCCACCCACGCCGAGGAAACTCGTGTGGTCGTGGTCGACGGAAACAAGGTTGAAGAGTTCGACTTTGAAACCCTGAACAAACGCCAACTGGCCGGAAACATCTATCTGGCCAAGGTAACTCGGGTCGAACCCTCGCTGCAGGCCGCCTTTGTGGATTACGGTGGCAATCGCCATGGCTTCCTGGCCTTCGCCGAAATTCATCCAGACTATTACCAGATCCCGGTCGCCGACCGCAAAGCCCTGCTGGAAGAAGAGCGGGCCTATAACCGCGCGCAAGAGGATGACGAAAACCGTCGCTCCTCTCGCCCGGCCCGCACCCCGCGCCCTGCGGCCTCCGACGCTGCACGGTCCGATGATCAGGTCCATAGCGAGTCGACCGAAGTCGAAGCTCAAGCCACAGAACCCCAAATCAGCGGCATGGATGTCGTCGATCTGGGCGATGAGACGGGCGCCGATGCCTTGGTGCAAACCAGCGCAAGCCCCGACCACGCGCACAGCGACCAGCCGCATGACGACCATCCGCATGACCACAACCACGATCACAACCACGATCATGCCGACGACGGTGATGCGCCCTTCCGCTCCATCGACCACGCCTCCGACACCGATGACGAGATCGAATCGATTGCCGAAGAGGACGTGGCCGAGGAAATCAGCCACACCCGGAAGCCCCGTGCCCGCCGCTACAAGATCCAGGAAGTCGTGAAGGTCCGGCAGATCATGCTGGTTCAGGTCGTCAAGGAAGAACGTGGCAACAAGGGCGCGGCCCTGACCACCTACCTGTCGCTCGCGGGCCGCTACTGCGTCCTGATGCCCAACACCGCGCGCGGCGGTGGCATTTCACGCAAGATCACCGTGGCCGCTGACCGCAAGAAGCTGAAGGAAATCGCGGGCGAGATCGAGGTGCCGGATGGCGCCGGTCTGATCATTCGCACCGCCGGTGCCAAGCGCACCAAGCCGGAAATCAAGCGCGATTACGAATACCTCATGCGCCTGTGGGAACAGATCCGCGAACTGACCCTCAAATCCATCGCCCCCGCCGCGATTTATGAGGAAGGCGATCTGATCAAACGCTCGATTCGCGACCTTTACAGCCGTGAGATTGACGAGATCCTGGTCGAGGGCGAGGCGGGCTTCCGCACCGCCAAGGACTTCATGCGCATGATCATGCCTTCCCATGCCAAGGTCGTGCAGCCCTACACCGACCAGATGCCGCTGTTTGCCCGGTTTCAGGTGGAATCCTACCTGGGCGGCATGTTCAACCCGACGGTACAGCTCAAATCCGGCGGTTACATCGTCATCGGCGTGACCGAAGCCTTGGTCGCCATCGACGTGAACTCGGGCCGCGCCACCAAGGAAGGCTCGATCGAGGATACCGCCCTCAAAACCAACCTGGAGGCTGCCGATGAGGTGGCCCGCCAGTTGCGCCTGCGCGACCTTGCCGGTCTGATCGTGATCGACTTCATCGACATGGAAGAACGGCGCAACAACCTGGCCGTTGAAAAGCGCATCAAGGACAAGCTGAAAACCGACCGCGCCCGCATTCAGGTGGGCCGCATCTCCGGTTTCGGTCTGCTCGAAATGTCGCGCCAACGTCTGCGCCCGGGCATGCTGGAAAGCACCACCCAACCCTGCGCCCACTGCCACGGTACCGGCCTGATCCGCTCGGATGACAGCCTGGCTCTGCAAGTCCTGCGCGCACTGGAAGAAGAGGGCACGCGCAAGCGGTCCAAGGAAGTGCTGCTGAAGGCCCCGGTTGGCATCATCAACTTCCTCTTCAACCAGAAACGCGAACATCTGGCCCTGATCGAGGCGCGGTACGGCATGGCCGTCCGGCTTGAAGCGGACCCGACACTCGTCAGCCCCGATTACTCGATTGAAAAGTTCAAGACGGCCACCCGCGTTGTCCCGGTCAGTTCGGTCATCTCTGGCAATGCCAGCCTGATGGGCGCCGCCGTGGATGAGTATGAGGACCCCGATCTGCCCGATGAATTGGACGAGATCGAGGAGGCTGAAGTGGTCGAGGAAGTGGCCGAAGTCAAAGCCGCCGTCGCCCCCGCCCCGCGTCCTGAAAACGGTGAAACCGCCAACGGCACCAAGAAAAAGCGCCGCCGCCGTCGCAAGAAGAAGCCGGGCACGGGCCAGACACCGGGCACTGGTGACGAGGCTTTGTCCGCTGATGCCGAAGGCGCTGATGACGATGGCGACGATGATGGGGATGATGCCGAGCCCTCGGAAGAGGCCGTCGTCGAGGCTATCACCCCTGTCGAACCGCAACCCGAACCCGAGGCGCCGGTCAAGAAAACCCGCACCCGTGCGCCACGCGGCAGCAGTAAGCCCAAACCTGCCGAGGCTGTGACCGAAGCACCCGCTGAAGCCGAAGCCGCCCCTGCCCAGCCTGAAGCTCCTGCCGAGGCAAAGCCCAAGCCCAAGCCCAAACCGCGCAGCCGCAAGCCCAAGGCCGAAGCCGCACCCGTGGCCGAAGCCGCGCCGGCGGCCGAAGCCCCCGCCGCACAACCCGCGCCAGAGCCCGAAGCCGCAGCCCCTGCCGAGGCTGCTTCAGCCCCCGAACCCGCGCCCCAGCCTGCGGCTGAGGCTTTCCCGGCAGACCCGGCCCTGACCGAGCCTGCCCCCACGGCCGACCTGATCCCCGACCCCGAGGACAAACCGGCCGAGGACCCGAACAAGCCCAAGCGCAAGGGCTGGTGGAACCTGGGCCGCTAAAGCGACCAGAATGACAAAGGGCGGCTGGGAAACCAGCCGCCCTTTTCTATGGGAACCCTCAACTCTGCGGCGGCCGATCGGCCCGCCGCCCCAATCAGATCAGGCCAGTTCGGCATCCTCTGCCCGGCGCCCTTCAGCCTCACGCGCGGCCTCAATCCGGGCCTTGCGACGGCGGCTGACCTCGTACCAGATCGCAGCCCCCAGCGTGACCAGGATCAGCAGCAGCGCCAGCGCGTTGATCGTCGGCGTGATCCCCGACCGCACCTTGCTGAACACATAGACCGTCAACGTATCCGCACCGCCCCGCGTGAACAGCGTGACGTTGAAGTTCTCGATCGACTGAAAGAACGATATCGCCGCCCCAGCCCCCAGTGCCGGGTACAGATGCGGCAACAGGATGCGCCGCATCACCTGGGCATGCGTCGCCCCCAGATCAAGCGCCGCTTCTTCCAGCCCCTGATCAAAGCTTTGCAACCGCGCCAGAACCAGCAGCATCACGAAGGACGCGATGTAACTGACCTGCCCCAACACCGACAGATGCAGCCCCGACGGCACCGAAAACTGGTTCCAGAACAGCAGGGTCGAAATCCCGATCACCACCCCCGGCACCAGAATCGGCGCCACCATCAACCCATACAGGATCGACCGCACCCGCCCGTTGATCGAATTGACCAGAATGGCCCCCGCCGTCCCCACCGGCACCGCGATGATCACCACCGCAATCGCCACCAGCACCGTGTTGCGCAGCGCAATCCAGATGCGGTTGTCGTTCCACAGGTCAATGAACCACTGGTCCGTCAGACCCTTCCACGGAATGATCGTGGGCAGCTTGCTGTCATTGAACGCAGCCCCCCCCATCACCAACAGGGGCAACAGCAGATAGATCAGAAACGCGCCCATATAGATATGGAACAGGATGCGATTGTATTTTTGCATGTCTCCGCCCCCCTATTTCGCGATGTCTGAAAGTTTGACTTTGAACACCCACATCGCCAGCGTCACCACCAGAGTGCAGATCGTCAGCAGCATAAAGGCAAAGGCCGCCCCCGTGTTCCAGTCCTGCTCTTC
>CAMDHB010000300.1 GCA_945897655.1 Pseudorhodobacter antarcticus | reverse complement strand
AGAAGTCGGGCCGAGCGGGAGCCTTCAGAGGCGCGGATGGCATAGTCCATCCCCTTGAACGGCCCAGACAAAATCGCCGTGCCCGACCGTTCCAGAATGGTGTTGGCCACCAGTTCCGCCCGCCATTTGGCAAGGTGGCGCGGGGCTTGGGCCAGGGTCGCGGCATCAGGCTCGCGCGCGGCGAGTTGGCGCAGGGTCTGGGTGGCGGCAAGGGTCAATTGGGACGGGGGCACAGGCTACCTCGGGCAAACTGAGGCAGCAGTAGCGGGGCTTTAGGGGCCTGTCTACCGCGACCTGTGCGGCGCGAGGGGTTTTCCGGCGTGCAGGCGTCAAGGACCGCCGCTTGGGCTGAGGGCCAAAACTTTTCGAAAAGTTTTGCAAATTCCTTCGAAGGAATTTGGGCCGACCGTCAGGCCGGGATAAAGGTCATCGCCACGCCGTTCATGCAATACCGCAGGCCCGTGGGCTGGGGGCCGTCTTCGAACACATGGCCCAAATGGCCGCCGCAGCGGCGGCAGTGCACTTCGGTCCTGATCCCCAGAATGCCGCTGTCGGATTGGGTTTCGACCGCCCGGTCCAGTGGTTGCCAGAACGAGGGCCAGCCAGTGCCGCTGTCGAACTTCGCCGCGCTGGAGAAGAGCGGCAGATCGCAACCCGCACAGTGAAAGGTGCCCTTGCGATGTTCGGCGTTCAGCGGCGAGGACCCGGCCCGTTCGGTATCCGTCTGGCGCAAGACGCGGTATTTCGCGGGTGTCAGCAGGGCCTGCCATTCGGCGTCGCTCCGGGTGACTTCAAAACCTTGTGCAAAGGCGCGGCTGGCAAACAGGGCTGGCAGGGCAAAAAGCAGGCTGCGGCGGTGCATTCAGGGCCTTCTCGGGTGGGGTCTTGAGCAGGCTAGCGCAAAAGGGGCGGCTTGGGGGCGCATGTTTCCGTGCTTCACGCAACCGGGAATCGCCGTGATCGACTTTGGTCCCCTTGCAGCCCCTGTGACTTTGTTCCACTAAGGGGTCTGCAACACGGGGGCGGATGCCCCCCTTGGTCATATGGACGGATGTTATGCTGGATACGGTCGCAAAGCCCACGGAAGAAATATCGGTCCGCGAGGTGTTCGGCATTGATACCGACATGAAAGTGAAGGGTTTTGCCGAGGCGACCGACCGGGTGCCAGCGATTGACCCGACCTACAAGTTCGACCCCGACACGACCTTGGCGATTCTGGCGGGCTATGCGTATAACCGCCGCGTCATGATCCAGGGCTATCATGGAACGGGGAAATCGACCCATATCGAGCAGGTCGGCGCGCGGTTGAACTGGCCGACGGTACGGGTGAACCTTGATTCGCACATCAGCCGGATCGACCTGATCGGCAAGGATGCGATCAAGCTGCGCGAGGGTGTTCAGGTGACCGAGTTCCACGAAGGCATCCTGCCTTGGGCGCTGCGCAACCCGGTGGCGATCGTGTTTGACGAATATGATGCGGGCCGCCCGGATGTGATGTTCGTCATTCAGCGCGTGCTGGAGCATGACGGCAAGTTGACCCTGCTGGACCAGAACGAGATCATCACGCCCCATCCGTCCTTCCGGCTGTTCGCCACGTCGAACACGGTGGGCCTTGGCGACACGACGGGCCTGTACCATGGCGTGCAACAGATCAACCAGGCCCAGATGGACCGTTGGTCACTGGTCGCCACGCTGAACTATCTGTCCCATGACGCCGAGGCGGCGATCGTGCTGGCGAAAAGCCCGCATTACAACACCGACAAGGGCCGCAAGACCATTGGTCAGATGGTGACCGTGGCCGACCTGACGCGGACCGCCTTCATGAACGGCGATCTGTCCACCGTCATGTCGCCCCGGACCGTGCTGAACTGGGCGCAGAATGCCGAGATTTTCCGCAATGTGGGCTATGCCTTCCGTCTGAGTTTCATCAACAAATGCGATGAATTGGAGCGCCAGACCGTGGCCGAGTTCTATCAGCGCTGCTTTGGCGAGGAACTGCCCGAGAGCGCCGCTTCTCAGGCAATGAAGTGATCCGCCACGCCGCCCTGTTTCGGCTGAAGGAGTCCAAAGGCACCGAAGGTGAGGCCAGCTTTCTGGCGGCCCTGTCGGCCTTGCGGGCGATTCCGGGCGTGCAGGACTTTCGGATTGATCGTGAGATCAGCCCCAAGAACCCTTTTGACTATGCCGTGTCGATGATCTTTGCCGATCAGGCCGCCTACAACGGCTATAACGACCATCCTGACCATGTGGCCTTTGTGCAGAACCGCTGGATCCCGGAAGTGGCTGAGTTCATGGAGCATGACACGGTGGCGCTCGCGTAACCCGTTGCCTTTGCAGCAAGTTTGAAGGGTCGGCCATGATTTGGTCGACCCTTTGCTTTGGCAATGCCCCCAAGGTCAGGCCGACTGGCGTGGGCTTTGGGGGGTGGAATGCGGTATTTGTGGTTGGGTCTTTTGGTTTTGGCCGGGTGTGTTCAGGCGGCCCCCCTGCCCTGCCATGTGACGCGGGTGGTGGATGGTGACACGCTGCATCTGATCTGTCAGGGGGCGCTGCACAAGGTGCGGCTTTTGGGGTTTGACACGCCCGAAGTGTTTCACCCTGGATGCGCCGCCGAGCGGCAGGCGGGAGAGCGGGCGAGTGCGGTGATGCGGGGCCTTGTCGCCTCGGGGCCGGTCACCTCGGTGCGGTTTGAGGGGCGGGACCGGTATGGCCGGGATCTGGGTGTCGTCGAGATCGGCGGGCGGGATCTGGCGGGGGTGATGCTGGGGTCAGGTCTGGCGCGGCCCTATCAAGGCGGTCGGCACCCCGATTGGTGCGGGTGAGGAAGATGGGCAAACCCCTCGCTTCGCAAGCGAAGCGCGAGGACTGCCCATCCTACAAGTGTTCTTGGTCAACCTTTCGTTAAGCCTTTTGGTCCAAGTTTAGCGAATGACCGAATATCGCCGATTCCTCATCCCCGGAGCGACCTATTTCTTCACCGTCAGGCTGGAGCAGAGGGGGTCGACCCTGCTGACCGACCAGATCGACGCGCTCCGCTATGCCTATGCCAAGGCGGTTGCCGAGTTTCCGGTGGCCGCCCATGCGGTGGTCGTGCTGCCCGACCATATGCACGCGGTCTGGACGGAACCTGAGGGCGGCGTGTGGTATTCCGAACGCTGGCGGCGGATCAAGGCGCGCTTTACCCATGCCGTAGCCGATCCGAACCCCCAGCGCCCCAGCCTTGAGGCCAAACGCGAGCGGGGGCTGTGGCAGCGGCGGTTTTATGAACACTGCATCCGGACCGAGGATGAATACCGCCGCGCGATCGACCATTGCCGGATGAACCCGGTCAAACATGGGCTTGTGACGGACCCAAAGCTCTGGCCCTATTCCAGCTTTGCCAAGCAGGCGCGGCATCTGACGGCAGCTTGAGACTTGTAGGATGGGCAGTCCCCGGCTTTGCCCTTCGCAAAGTCGGGGTTTGCCCTTCTTGGTCATGACTTTCAAATTGCATTATTGATTGGCAATAAAATTGGCTCCATGATGCATTTATGGGCCGTTTGAAAACTCGCCTCTGCCGTGTCGCGCTCTGCCTGACCCTGCTGTCTCAGGCCCCTGCCGTTGATGCCCGTACCCTGTTCGACCCCCTGCCGATCTTTGCCGCCTGTACCGGGCGGTTGTCTGCTGTGATGGAGTTTCAGTGGCTGGTGCAGGACCCCAGGTCAGACGCCACCCAGACGCGGCGCGATCAGATGGCAGAGTTGCTGGAGGCGGTGACAGCCCCGGAAGACCGGGTTCGTGCGATGTCGCTGCGAATCGAGGCCAAGGTGGCTGAGGCGGCACTTTTGCGGGTGGCACGCTTTGGCCGTGACAGGCAGGTGGCCGCTTGGGCCAAGGCCAGGGCAGAGCGGCTGGTGGCCGAGTGTCAGGCCTTGGTCATCAGTTGAAAAAGGGGGCTCATCGCCCCCCTTTCACTGAAAGTGTCAGGCCTTGCGTGCGGCCATCGTGGCATTGGCCCACCAGACCACGTCATCCAGCGTAGCTTTGGCGGACCCCATCAGGGTTGCTTCGATATCCGAAATCTTGCCCGAACCGCCAAAGCCCGGGTGAACGCGGAAGAAGTCGCCGCCGCCGATGTGCACCGCATTGCGGACCGGGACCATCTGCAGTTCGACCGCAATCGTGCGCAGGTGTTGCAGGGCGCTGGTGCCGCCCATCGAGCCATAGGCAATGGCGGCTGCGGGCTTGTGCGCCCATTCGACATAGGCCTGATCCAACGCGTTCTTCAGCGAGGCGGTCAGCGAGCGGTTATACTCGGCCACGACGAAGATATAGCCATCAAACTCGGCCAGTTTCTGCTGCCATTTCACGGCATTGGCGTCTTGCGTCGGCATCCAGGCGTTCGAGGCCATTTCGGCAAAGAACGGCAGGTCATAGTCACGCAGATCAACCAGTTCGACATCCATGTCGGTGCGGGCCTGGGCTTGTGCCAGCATCCACTGGGCCGGCAGGTCGGCAAAGCGGGTGGCGCGGGTC
>CAMDHB010000299.1 GCA_945897655.1 Pseudorhodobacter antarcticus | reverse complement strand
AGTAAAAGCATCATCAGGATGATTGTCAGGGCCTCGTCATAGTTGAAAAGGTCAAACGCAACCTTCAGATCAACCCCGATGCCGCCTGCACCAACCAAGCCCAGCGCCGCTGATCCGCGCACCGATTTTTCCAGTGCGAACAGCGAGGTGGCAGTGAATGACGGCAAGCAGGCCGGGAAGACGGCAGAGAAGATGATGCCCATTCGGCTGGCCCCGATGGCGCGCAGGGCATCCTGAGGGCCGGTGTCAGCCTCTTCCATCGCCTCGGCGAAGAAGCGGCCGGCGAATCCGATCTTGTCAATCATCAGCGCCAGAACCCCGGCGGCGGGCCCAAGGCCCACGACAATGATGAAGAATATCGCCCAAACCAGGTCAGGCACGGTGCGGAAAAAGGCGATCAGGCCACGGGCGATGATCTTGACAACAGGATGAGGCGAAAGGCGGTCGGTGGCAAGGATCGCAAAGGGCACGGCAAAGACCAGACCCAAAGCGGCGCCCGCAATCGCCATTTGCAAAGTTTCCAGCAGTTTCCATGCGATGCGGTCAACCCGGCTGAGATCGGGCGGAAACATTTGTGCCAGAAAGCCGGAGGGGGCGAACAACCGGGCGACGCCGCGTTGAAGGCTGTCCAGTGGCGGTGCGGTGTTGGCGATGCTGGTGACCACCAAAGCGACCACGATGACGATTCCCAGATACTCGGCAAGGGAGCGGTGCTGAAACCGGGGCGGTGCGGGAATTGAGGTCATGTCGCACCCTCGACCGGCTTGTCAAAGAAACGGCGCAACTGGGTGGCGTCGGCCTGTGCCGTGGCCACGTCCAGCGTGATTTGCCCACCGGCCAGGCCGATGATGCGGTCGGAAAATTCCATGGTATGCTCCAGCCGGTGGGAAATGACGATCAGGGTCAGGCCATCCTGGCGGGCGAGGTCGGACAAAAGACGCATCACATCTTCGCCCGATTGCGGGTCGAGGCTGGCGTCGGGTTCGTCGGCCAGCACAATTTCGGGCCGCTGCATCAGCATCCGGGCAATCGCCACGCGCTGTTGTTGACCGCCAGACAGGCTGTCAACCCGTTGCAGGGCCTTGTCCGCCAGTCCGACCCGTGCAAGACAGGCGACCGCTTCGGCGCGCACGGCTTCGGGTGCTGCCCACTGCCACCAACTGCGCGGCCCACTCATCCGCGACTGCACGCCGTGCAGGACATTGGACAGGGCGCTGATTCGCGGCACCAGGTTGTGCTTTTGCCAGACGACCCCAATACGCGACCGGAACTTTCGCAAGTCGCGGGGGTTAAGCGCGCCCACATCCTGGCCCAGCATCTGAATGCGCCCGGCACTTGGGTCCGTCAGACGGATCAGGCATTTCAGCAGCGTGGACTTTCCAGACCCGTTCGCCCCGATGACGGCCAAGGAGACACCAGCGTAGGCCGCGAAGGTAACGCCCTGCAGGATCAGGGGGCCACCGTAGGACTTCATCAGGTCCGTCACATGCAAGACAGGCCCCACCGGGGTGGAGCCTGTTGCAGAGGAACCCTTGGTCAAGGGTACGTTCATTGACCGATCACTCGAGGAATTCGGAGAATTCGGTCACACCAACGTTTTCGTACATCTTGCGCACCATGTCATAGTCGGCATCCGTCACGGTTGCGGTGAACGCGCCACCAACATACTTGGCGTTCGCTTCGGTCGACGTCACAGCCGCCAGCAGCTCGGCGCCATGTTCGACAAACGCCTTGCGGACGATTTCGATAACTTCGGGCTTGACGGTCGAAGAAGCGAGCAGGATGTCGTTCGGCAGTTCCGGCCCTTTGACCAGCACGCGGAACTTCTGGTCCGGGAATTTTTCGGTGATCGATTCGATGTGGCTGCGGTTCAGACCGATTGCCGCGATCTCGCCCTTGATCAGCGCTTCAACCGCAACGTTGCGCTTGAGGAACACCGGTTCGTAGTCCGTACCGTATACCAGACCGCCTTCGGCCAGCAGAGTTGCGGGGGCCAGGTGCTGCGAAGTCGAGCCGATTTCGCCGAACGAGATTTTCTTGCCCTTCAGATCGGCAACGGTCTGCTCGGGAGAGCCGTCCAGAACCACGATGTTGGAATAGTAGTCGGGACGGTTCCAGGTGACCACCGGGACGGCATCGAGACGGGCATTGAACACGACATATTCGGCAGGCCCGGTCAGAACGAAATCGACCTGATCGGCGGCCATCGCCTCGACCGCAATGGTGCGGCCTGAGACGGCAAAGAATTCAACCGTGAGGCCGGATGCCGCTTCAAAAGCGGCCTTGAACGGGCCCATTTCGGTCTGCAGGGCTTCCATGCCGTCGATGTCGGTCACGGCAAAACGAATTGTTTCTTGTGCCAAGGCGGCAGAAGCGCCACCAATCACACCGAGCGCGAGCACACTGGCTTTTAGAAGAGCGTTCATCTTTTCATTCCCATGGTTGATGAGTTTGCAGCCTGCTAGTGACCTTCGATGACAACTTGATGACAGCTAACCTTGAGCGGATTGATTGCTTGGGACAGGACCTGGTCCCACGTTGCAAGATTGGCAGCCTGTGAGACAAACGGTCTGCTGCGCGTTATCTTGAACGCAGGAACCCCATGAGGACTTCTGGTAAAAACTGACCTGCGGAGCAGATAGCCATGGTTCTGTTGAGGGGCGATGATCAAGCAGGGGTCAGCAGAATCGATAGCCCCTGCCGCAATGTACTGCTACTGCTAGAAGCATGACCGTCTTTGACCACAACATGAACCAAATCCGTCCTGTGATTCGGGAACTGGACGAGGCTGCTATCAACCGCATTGCGGCGGGAGAGGTGGTCGAACGGCCGGCCTCGGCCGTCAAGGAATTGATCGAGAATGCGATGGACGCGGGTGCGCGTCGCGTTTCGGTCGACTATGCGGCGGGCGGCAAGGTGCTGATCCGCGTGACGGATGACGGGTGTGGCATGACGGGCCACGACCTGCCCTTGGCCGTGGCGCGTCATGCGACCTCCAAAATCGACGGCTCTGATCTGCTCAATATCCGGTCCTTCGGTTTTCGTGGCGAGGCGCTCGCTTCGCTTGGGGCTGTGGGCCGGCTTACGCTGACATCCCGTGTCGAAGGTGGCGAAGGCGTCAGCCTGACGGTTTCCGGCGGGCGCATGTCGCACGTAAAGCCTGCGGCGGCGTCGCAGGGCACCGTGGTTGAATTGCGGGATCTTTTCTTTGCCACACCCGCCCGGCTGAAATTCTTGCGCAGCGACCGTGCCGAGGCCGCAGCGATTGCAGAGGTGGTCAAGCGGTTGGCAATGGCGCAACCGCAGGTCGGGTTCATTCTGTCCCAGATTGCCGACGGCGAGGCACCCCGTGTCATCTTCAGAGTGGATGCCGAGAACGGTGATTTCCTTGATTCGTTTCAACGGCGCTTGAGCCGCGTTCTGGGGACCGAATTCACGACGAATGCGTTGCGGATTGATGTCGAGCGTGATGGTTTGCGATTGCAGGGCTATGCTGCTTTGCCGACCTATTCGCGCGGGTCATCCGTTCAACAGTATGTCTGTGTGAACGGGCGCCCAGTGGTGGACCGCATGCTTTTGGGTGCCTTGCGCGTTGCCTATTTCGATTTCCTAAGCCGAGATCGGCACCCGGCGGCGGTGTTGCATCTGTCTTGCGATCCAGAGCGTGTCGATGTGAACGTACATCCGGCGAAATCCGAAGTGCGGTTCCGTGAACCCGAGGCCGTGCGGTCGTTGATCATCACTGGTTTGAAATCTGCCCTGTCGGGTGCCGGGCACCGAGCCTCATCGACTGTTGCGGATGCCACGGTCGCGGCCATGCGCCCCGAACCGGTGCGGACCTATCAGATGGACCGCCCGACCCAAGGCAGTTTGCGCGGTGCATTCACGTTTCAAGCGCCAGACCACCTTGGGTTCGCGGAGGCTCCGGCATCGCGGGTGGAAGAGCCTGGTCCAAGTGCCGAGGACAATCCTCTGGGTGCAGCCCGGGCACAGGTGCATGAGAATTACATCATCGCGCAGACGGCCACGGGAATCGTGATTGTCGATCAACACGCTGCACATGAGAGATTGGTTTATGAACGGCTGAAGCGCCAAATGAGCGAGACCGGGATCAAGGGGCAGTCGCTGCTGATCCCTGAAATCGTCGAATTGTCGCAAACCGATGCGGGGTGCCTGCTGGAGGCGGCTGCGGCTTTGGCGAAACTTGGTCTGTCGGTGGAACCCTTTGGTGCGGGAGCCGTCATTGTCCGCGAGACGCCCGCGATCCTTGGGTTGGTTTCGGCGGCAGGTTTGATCCGGGACGTGCTGGATGAGTTGTTGGCGCAGGGCAGGGCCCAGACCTTGCAGGTTCGGATGGACGCGATCCTGAGCCGGATGGCCTGCCACGGTTCTGTTCGTTCCGGTCGGCAACTGCGTGCCGAGGAAATGAACGCATTGCTGCGTGAGATGGAGGCCACACCGCATTCTGGGCAATGCAATCACGGACGACCCACTTATGTTGAGTTGAAACTGTCTGACATCG
>CAMDHB010000298.1 GCA_945897655.1 Pseudorhodobacter antarcticus | reverse complement strand
CATGACTCTTGGGAAAGAACGGCCGAAGCCGGGCCATCTGTGCGTCCGTCAGCCAGAAAAGATTACTCATCGTCACCCCCGTCAGTTCGGGAGCTTGAATCACGCAGATGAAGCGACCTCAAGCAGATCAATGGGTCCTGACCCTAAGCTGCAAGATGCCGAACTGGCCCGAGGACAACGAGGCTCTCAGGTACCCGGGGGCGCCTACAACCTTGTAAGGTCCTGACATGAGTTGGGCTGCGAAGCCCACCGGCCAGCGGGGTTGGCAGCCCGTCCTTAGCGAAACTGCCAATCAGACCTGCCGGACGATGACGGTGTTGTTCGGCAAAGCTTTGCAACAAACCACTGGCTTCGCGGAGAGCCTGCTGAACCTCATCGGACTGGGCGGCTCAGGATTTCAGCGCCTTGCGCCGCCGGCACAAGACCCCTTTTCGCGGATGACCGGGGCCACTGCACCTGCGGATCTACGGCAGGCCGCAAGGTGCAGGGGGGAAGGCGAATCGAACGCCCCCAAAAACGATGATCAGAACCGCCCCGCGCCACGGGTTCTCGGACAGGCGCAGAATTACTTCGGCCGTGGGCAGCGGCGACCAGCGTGGGGATTTCCCCGCCAAAGCCACGTCGAAACGAAGACGCACCGCATCAAACCACTGGGGCAGCACCCTGTGGCGCCCGACTTCGACCGCGCGGGCGCTATTCCCAGAATCGTGGCGCCGTCCTGAACGGCTTCACCGCCCTCGTCATCCCCGTCAAAAAGGTCGTGGATCGGTCTGGCCGGGGATAATGGCAGTTCGGCCAAGAGACGATCTGTGCAACAGGTTCCCTCTGGCAGTCCCTGAATCATGAATGCGTCTATCTGCAGGCTTGGGAATCCGGGTCTTGGGCAAAGGTAGGCGTCGGATGCTGGATCACCTTTTGCAACCATCCGCGGCCCCACGCCCCCCATGGCGCTCAGCCGACCGCCAAGGTCACCTTCAACACCATCAAAACCGATCAGCCGATGTAGGCAGCAACTCAAACCACCCGGAGTTCCGTCCAATGATTGAGGCGCAGTTCACTTGGGCCTATGCCCGATTCTCACCGCAGCCCCTTTGCAAGGCAGCCCGTGCACTCGAATTCCGGCAAGTTGGACGCATGAAAAAATCCAACCAGTCTCAATGACCCTTGGCGCACAGGCCATGTCAGACATAAGTCATTGATTTGTATGGTGGGTCGTGACGGGCTCGAACCGCCGACATTCTCGGTGTAAACGAGACGCTCTACCAACTGAGCTAACAACCCTACTCACCCTCCACTAGCCAGATTTGCGCTGTGACGCAACCCCCGCAGACCCGGAATTCAAAAGGCCAAAGCTTGTCCGCCAACCGATCCCAGTTTGCGGCAAGCCCACCAAAGGCAGCGTTACCGATCTGGTTTCGCGGGCGTCTAGCCAGAACACAACTTCCAGTGTAGCACCCGCCCGCCGACCCGCCAGAATCGCCTCCAACTCGGGGCCGCTGCGGCCAAGAGACGGGCATGCCTGCCTTGCACAACGCTCCACTGGCAACCGGGCAAGCTCGGTCCCATCAACGATCAGTCCGATGCCGTTGATCAGATGGGGTCCCAATACGCTGATCACCCGAAACGCCATGTCCTCGGTCCGTTCGCCGCGCCCTGCCTCCAGCCGAAACAGCAACGCGCTGCCGCCTTCCCGAACTACATCCTGCGTCAGCGAACATATCATGTGTGCAGGGTCGTCGGCGGCAATCCGGCACCTGGGCTGGGCGTTCAGAACGCCTGATCCTGTGCCAATACCCGCGCAGCCATGTCCCCGACAGCCAGAAACAGAACTGCGGCGCACAAGCGACCCAGTCATGTTCCGCGTTGCTTTGCGGAACTATTCAGGTCATTCAATGGTTTGTGCCACTCAGACCGACAATGCCTTGAATGGCCGATCCGATGCCAGAGGTAATCGAACCCGTGTTAACCGCCCCCAGCGTCGTGGACGACATGTTGCCCAGCGTGCCGTTTACCGCGGTCATCGCGGTGTTGATCGAACCGTTGATCCCCGACATGTTTGACGACACGTTCAACACCAAAGCTCCGGTATCTGCCGAACCACCGATCTGATCAACCACCGCAGAATAGGCCCCCGTCGCCGTCGTCTTGGCCTCACCAACGGCCTGATTCACGCCCAGACTGATCTCGCCCGTGTTCACAGCGCCCAATGTCGTCGTGGACATTGTACCATAGTCCAGCGCTTGCACGACGTATTCCACCGGATTCAAGCCCGAAATACTCGCAGCAATGCTCGACGCCGTGACACCGTTCACAATGTTGGTGATCGACCCATCAATCCCAGAACCATCCGTACCGCCAAGGTTTTCAGCAATGTTCACATAAGTGCCGTTGACCTGCGCAAGGTTGGTCGCATTGTCTATCTGCGCCAACACGCGCTCCAGAACGGACATGTTCGCGGATGTAGGCGACGATAGGACCGGACCCGCTGCCACGGCCAGTGCAAGAGCGCCCGCCAGCGAACCGTGCCATGTTCTTCTTTGTCTCACGTCTCATCCATTTCGAGCTTGCCATCATTGCAAGCCAAGCTGCCTTTTCAACATGTCTGAGTAAGCAAACGAACCCGTCAAGCGACCTGATGTCACTGCGCTTTTCCAGTCCAAGCAGAACCCAAACAGCACACCCTGCATTTTGACAACAACTCAATGATGTTCGGTCTCCGACTCACCGTGTTCCCGTCAGACCGCATTCATCCCTACACATGCCTACACGACCCTACCCTTACCTATCCGTGCAGGTGTCCGGCAGCGCAGGAAAAGAGTTTTTGGCTCCTCTTTAGGGAAGGATCGGCGCGAAAGCATGCCCACCCGGGTCGTGAGCGTTCTTGGGAAAACCGCCTCGGTCCAGCCCGACACACCCACCCACGTCAGGACCAACAAAAGCCACCCGACCAATGCCGCAGGTTGCCAGCCAGCGCCTGTTCAGACGCAGTCAGCGCGATTGGCTGGCGGATACCTGTTAAGCAAAGGGGACGGACGCGGCACAGTTTTCTGCCGCCATACGCATGCCCCCTTTCCAGGCTCCTCGGCGAGGGCGAATGGTGGCCGATGGCGCGACCCTGTTCCCCAGCCACCCCACATTGCAAAAACGCGCCCCGTTTCAGGGGCGCGTTCTGGCAGAATGGTGGGCGATAAGGGATTTGAACCCCTGACATCATCGATGTGAACGATGCGCTCTACCGCTGAGCTAATCGCCCGAAATCTTCGGTTGCGCGGTCTCTATTCCTGATCTTCGGGCTCTGCAAGGGCCTCTTTTTCACCAGCAGCCTTGCCCTTGCCTTTGCCTTTGCCGCCGCCCTGACGCAGCTTCAAGGTCATTGCCCCGCTACCCTCGGCACCCTGACGCGCCACACGCATCTTGCCAAGCGCCGGCAGGTTCAGTGCTTCGCCCTTTTTCAGGACCTCGCCCATCTGCGCCAGGGTCGCCTCGACGATCCCCTTGACGTCGGCCTTCTTGCCGCCAGTGGCCGTGACGACCCGGTCAATCAGATCCTTCATGCGCAGACCGCCGCCAGACTTGGCTACAGCCCCCTCGACCGCAGGGGCGGCCCCTTCGCCTTCCGGTGTATCTTGAACAGGCTTTGGCTTTGCAGCACGCCCACCGGCAGGTCTGGTTGCAGCTTTGCGGGCGGTCTTGGTCGCATTGGGCTTGGTGGCCATAGGTCAATCTTCCGTAAATGAGTTCAAATACCGCGCGAGCCTAGCCCGGAATTTCCGTCAAGGAAACACTCCAATGCGCGACCCGCAACAATTTGCTTACGCTGGGGGCCCGGGATGTCCCGAGCCCCCAAAGTCTTGCCAGTTCAGTGTGCAGTGGCCTGTGGCCCCGCATCCCGCGATGCCGCCCGGGCCGCCGCTGCCGCCTCTTCAGCAGCCTCGTCCCAGACAATCGGCTCGGGCTGACGGACCAACGCGATCTTCAGCACTTCACGCACATGGGTCACCGGGATGATCTCCATCCCCTGCTTCACATTGTCCGGGATCTCGACCAGATCCTTGGCGTTTTCCTGCGGGATGATCACGGTCTTGATCCCGCCCCGCAATGCCGCCAACAGCTTCTCCTTCAGGCCACCGATGGGCAGCGCGTTGCCACGCAGCGTCACCTCACCCGTCATCGCCACATCCTTGCGCACCGGAATGCCCGTAATCACGGACACGATCGATGTCACCATCGCCAATCCGGCAGACGGCCCATCCTTCGGCGTCGCCCCTTCGGGCAAGTGCAGATGGATGTCCATCGTCTCGAACTTGGGCGGCTTCACCCCCAGTTCCGGGCTGATCGAACGGACATAGGACGCCGCCGCCTCGATGCTTTCCTTCATCACATCGCCCAGCTTGCCCGTCGTCTTCATCCGCCCCTTGCCAGGCAACTTCAACGCTTCGATGTGCAGCAATTCGCCGCCTACGCTCGTCCAGGCCAGACCGGTGACAACACCCACCTGATCCTCGGTTTCCGCCAGACCCCAGCGATGCCG
>CAMDHB010000297.1 GCA_945897655.1 Pseudorhodobacter antarcticus | reverse complement strand
AAACTCCACGACAATTCCGAGATCCGGGATATATGTGAAGCATTGGGCGTCGCGATGGGCCCCACATTCAATGTCGATGACCTGCGCTATGAACGCAGCATCATCATGACCGACGCCGATGTCGACGGCGCCCATATCGCCGCCCTCCTGATGACCTTTTTCTTCAGCCAAATGCGCCCCCTGATCGACAAAGGCCACCTCTACCTCGCCTGCCCCCCCCTTTATCGCCTGACCCAGGGTGCCCGCCGTCTGTATGTGGCCGACGACGCCGAGAAAGAGAAATGGCTCGCCAAAGGCCTTGGCGGCAAAGGCAAAATCGACGTCCAACGCTTCAAGGGCCTGGGCGAGATGGACGCGAAGGACCTGAAAGACACCACCATGAACCCCCTGACCCGCAAACTGATCCGCGTGTCGATCGACGAGGATTCCCCGGGCGAAACGGGGGATCTGGTGGAACGACTGATGGGGAAAAAGCCGGAATTGCGGTTCCAATACATTCAGGAGAACGCGCGATTCGTGGAGGAGTTGGATGTTTGAGGGTCACCCGTACTCTCTCATTCCAATAGAAGTTGAAGCGTTCAATGATCAGGACTCCATTTGCAAAGGTACTGGTTTTTTATATGCACAGGGTGCCAGTTTTTATTTTGTTTCGAACTGGCACATATTCGCCGGGTATGATCAGTTCGCAAAGCAATACAGCCACCCAGACAGGCTTTCGCCAAACCGTCTCAGACTGACGATCCGAAAGCCCTCATTCCCCGATACTTCCATTGCAGACTTGTATATCTTCGACCTGAATGGCCCCACCTGGCTACAACATCCCCGTGGGCCCGAAATTGACGTTGCATGCGTTAAATTTCCAAGTGGCGATCCCGCTATGTCTTACACCATGGCGAATGGACCAAATAATTCCAGTTTGATTCCTCTGCGTGTCGGCGATGAAATGGCTGTCCTTGGGTTTCCGGACCTGGGTGGCTCTGCGGAGCGTCTTCCGATTTGGAAGTTTGGAAGAATCGCATCTGAACCGCACTACCCGATAAATGCTCTTCCATGCTTTTTGATTGACTCGACCGCGAGCATGGGTATGTCCGGCGCTCCGGTATTCTCAATCAGGGCGGACGATGAAAAAGGGGAACTTGGGTCATTTTCGGGGATCTATTTTTCACAAGCTCAGTCTTCAATCAACTATCTTGGCCTTGGCGTTGTCTTGAAGGCATCCGTGATCGGTGAAACCATATTGGGCAAACAGCCAGGACGTCTTCCAAGAAATCCGTAGCGTGCGCATCCATTGCGCACCACTTTCCTCGCCCTGCGCAGCCAGCAGAACACGTAGGTCGGGGCCTGCCCCGACTCCTCCCCCCTTCACCCCTCATTGGCCATCCATCCCCTATCCTGCCCCTTGAACTTCCCTTAAATATATGCATATGAATGTGGGATTGGGACGAAGCCAAACGCCAAGCCAACCTCGCCAAGCATGGTGTGGACTTTGCGCTGATCGCAGGGTTTGGATGGACTACCCAGACATCGAGACAGATGTCAAATTTGACCATGATGAAGTGCGCAAGGCCGCGACGGGCCTGAACGACGGACGGCTCTTTGTCGTCGTCTACACAGAACGAGGCGACCTGACGCGGATCATCTCTTTGCGCAAGGCCAATGAAAGGGAGAAACGGATATGGAGCACAAACGCAAGCTAAGGCCCGTCCTTGCCCCCCATTCTGCCGAGGAAGAGGCGGAGATCAACCGAGGGATAGCCGAGGACCCTGACAATCCCGAATGGACCGACGCGGATTTCGCCCGCGCCAAACCCGTCTGGGCCTTTCCCGAGCTTGTCGCCGTTCTGCAACACCACGGCAAGCTTGGCCGCCCGCCCTTGGCCGAGGGAGAAAAGAAACAGCGCGTCACGCTCTACCTCGACCCTGATGTCCTGACCGCGCTCAAGGCTGACGGCAAAGGTTGGCAGACCCGCGCCAATGCGGCCCTGCGCAAGGCGCTGGGGCTTTAGCCGACAAACCTTTCCACCTGGTTAATGAAAATCGTCAACCATATGATTTAAAACAGTTTTCGAAAGCGTCCACATGTGGACGCCCCCCCCAAAGCCGGCCCTGATCCCCCGCCGGGGCCGGAAATACCCGGCGCTCGAACAATTTGCGGGCCGTTCGCAGGTTGCCCGGTTGGCAGCATCGCCCCTCACCTCGACCCGGCGAACATCAGCGGCACGGCCGCGTGGCCGCCCGGCACCCGATCGATCCGCGCCGATCCATGGTAACTGACACGGACCACAGCCACCTCGCCCGAATTGACCACGTGGATGCGCACCTCGGTCACCCCATCGCGGGCCGCCACCAGACCCCGTTCGATGGCAGCGGGGCCGACGGCGACCAGACCAGAAAGCCCATCGCCGTCAGGTCCCCCACATCACGCACGCCCGCATAAATCACCAACCCCCCGGCAACCGCGGGCCAAGGCGCTGATCGCCAACAGATCGCGGAAGCAGCCCTTGTCACAAGGGAGCCTGGTGTCGTTCACCAGTAGCGAAGCCGCCCGCGCTGTGCTTGCAACTGGCTGGCGGTGCGGGCGGCTTTGCGGGAGGTCATCGGTGATCTCGGATAGCTTCGTGTCGCAACAATGATCCTTGATCTGGAGAACCCCGATGACCGACGCGATGATGGGCCTGAATGCCCTGCCTGAGAAGACCTGACGACGACAAGCTGCGCAAGATGACAGGATTTGCCGCCGAGCAGCTGATGGCGCTGGAGGTCGGCGCGCTGACCGGAGCGGGCCATGGCGAGAAAAACCCGACCGGCTGGCGCCGCGCAACGGCGACCGTAAGCAGGATTGGCACACACGGGCTTCGCGGTCTTCTTCTTTGGTGTCTGTTCCATAACGGGCAATTCTCCGAGAGTTTTGCCATCCGGTAAACCCGGGGCGGTTCAGTTGGGTAGTCCCTGGAAAACACAGCTCGGACAGGTCCAGGATCAGGGTGAGCACCAGAAACCACACCACCTTAAGGGACACAATCGGAAGCATCGCTGGCGGCCCTGCGATTGTGACAGTGAAAGGGGACACCGCGATCAGTACGGCACAACGCAAACCAATAGTGGCGACGATTTCCCGACCCATATTCCCCGAATGCCGCCAGTTTGGCCACACTGCCGGTTCACATCACACCAGCGTTGCGCATGCCGCGCTGATTATGACCAAAGCCGCATTTCGCGTTGTCGCGGCCAGTTTTGATCGTCTACGTTGCACACAGGAGGCACGTTGATGCACGCCCTGGCCCGCCCGTTCGGTACCCTGCACGTCCGCAGCGATGGCCCAGACACAGGCCCCGCCGTGGTCTTTGCCAATTCCCTTGGCACGGACCTGCGCCTTTGGGATCACGTTCTGCCCCTGCTTCCCCCCAGCCTGCGCCTGATCCGGTATGACAAACGCGGCCACGGCCTGTCTTCCACCCATGGCGGTGAGAGCTTGTCCGACCATGCCGATGATGCGATTGCGGTTATCGAACACATAGCGCGCGGCCCCGTGGTGTTTGTCGGCCTGTCTATCGGGGGGCTTATCGGGCAAATGGTTGCTAGCCACCGCCCTGACCTGATCCGGGCGCTGGTCCTGTCCAACACGGCCGCGAAACTGGGCACGGCACAAGGCTGGGCCGACCGAATAGCTGCCATAGGGGCCAGCGGGGTCGAAGGCATAGCTGACACCGTGATGGAACGCTGGTTCGCCCCAGCCTTCCGCGCCACGCCTGCGCTAACGCTCTGGCGCACCATGCTGACGCGCACCCCCGCCGCTGGTTACATCGCCGCCTGCCATGCTCTGGCCACCGCCGATCAGCGCGACGCCGCCACCGCCCTGCGTCTGCCTGTGCTGGTCATCGCCGGCTCGCAAGACGGCGCCAGCCCCCCGGCGCTGGTGCGCGACACCGCCGCCCTGATCCCCGGCGCCACCTTTCAAGAAATCCTTGGCGCAGGCCATCTGCCATGCGTCGAAACCCCTGCCGAGTGGGCCGCCCTCGTGGCCCCCTTCCTGAAAGCTCACGCCTATGCCTGATACCGAAACCGCGATCCGCACCCGCCGCCGCGTTCTGGGCGACGCCCATGTGAACCGGGCCGAGGCTGCAAAAACCGCCTTCGACGCCCCCTTCCAAGCCCTGATCACCGATGCCGCCTGGGGCCATGTCTGGGCGCGTGACACCATCCCGCTCCGCGAATGCTCGATGATGACCATCGCGCTGCTGGCGGGTCTGGGCAACGACCACGAACTGGCCCTGCACCTGCGCGCCACCCGCAACACCGGCACATCCGAGGCTGACGTGATGGAAGTGATACTGCATGTCGCCATCTATGCCAGCGTCCCCCGCGCCAATAATGCCGTCAGGATCGCCAAGGAAACCTTCGCCGCCATGGCCGCCGAGCGTCGCCCATGAAACCGGCCGAATTTTACCCGCGCAACCGCACCCTGCACCCCCCGGCCTTTGACTTGGGCTGCAAAACCAGAGCGGCCCACTCCCTCCACCTGCCCTTGCTGACC
>CAMDHB010000296.1 GCA_945897655.1 Pseudorhodobacter antarcticus | reverse complement strand
AGCTCTTGATTCCCGCACTGGCAGAGCGCTTCCCGACTGCGCGCTTCTCGATCGTGACCAACGGCTCGCTTCTCTCCCGCGAAAAGATCGACTTCATCGTAGCTAATGACATCGCGATTACGATCTCGCATGACGGGCCCGGGCAGCATCTGCGGGGCCCCGATCCCTTCGACGATCCGGATAAGCGGGTCTGGATTAACGCGCTGCTGGCGGAACGCCCCGAAAAGACTGGGTTCAATGCCGTACTGACGCGCCAGAATTACGATCTGAAGGCCCTCAGGGCATGGTTCGCCGAAAAGGTCGGGCCGGACATCTTCGTCGGGCTTGAGGGCGTTGTGAATGTCTATGATGCCGCAACCGCCATCGGGACGGGGCGGTTCGAGCCTGCCGAACTGAACAGCCTGACACGGTCGATCTTTGAAGCCCTGGTCGAAGATCCCAACGCCTTTGGCCTCGGCGAGCGCATCGACGAATTCTATGCCTCCATCCAGCGCCGACGGCAGATCGAGGCCCTCGGCCAAAAATGTGGCATGGACAGCCCCGACGCCATCGCAGTCGACCTGCGCGGCAATGTCATGACCTGCCAGAACACCGGCGCCAAGGGTGCGCACAAGATCGGCCATGTCGCTGACTTCGACGCCATCGCCCTCGACACTGCGACGCACTTCGCCTTCCGGCCGGAATGCATGGCCTGCCCGGTCGTTCAGCTCTGCAAAGGGTCCTGCATGTTCCTTGAGGGCGACTTCTTCGCACAATCCTGCGCGAATGAGTTTGCCTTCAATATGGGGATCATGATGGCGGCCATCTGGCATTTGACGGGGATGGTGGTGGTTCGAATAGGGGCCTGAGGCGATCTTCTCCGGCGGTGCCGCCTATGCACTTGTGGGGGAGTTTGCGAACACCTGATAAATTCAGGCAAAACATGGCCAAAAGAAAGCTGCTCCCTGTTCAGCCGCGATACCGGCCCGGGTTGCTTCAGTCCCCTGGCACCCAAGCCCTAGTGCCTATCAGGTCAGGGAAGCCATGGTCGAGCACACAGCAGTGTGCGTCCCTAGGGGTGTTGTCACCCGACCCCTGGATTTTCACGATGTCTTGCGGGCAGGCTGAGAAGGCGACGATGCAATCTATTTCTGCTCGAAAGACTATGTAATCGCCGGTGCTGCTTGTCACCGGGTCCGAAGATCACCTGTCAACCGAGACCGTCCATGACCGGATCGCACTGGCCTTGCCGGACGCCGAAGCACAGGTCGTGCCGGGTGCCGGACATCTGTTGCCGTTCGAAAAACCCTTCGATCCGGCGCGGATCATAGAAGACTGGCTGTCGCGGCGGACCCTGATGGTGGGGCCGGGACGACTGGATTGACCGCAACCGGTGTGTGTTGCGCAGGCACGTTCGTCCCATGATCCGAATTTGCATCGCGTGATTTGATTCGGAAGCGTTCCTCGTCAAATCCTGACCTTGTCGATACAGCTGCCTGGCATGGGTTTGCCATTATCGGCGCAAGTAGCTGTTTTCCGATATGAATTTAGCACAGAAAAATGCGATCGCAGATTGCGGAAATTGTAGACAGGGCCGCTACCCCTGTGCTTAACTGATCAGGAATTAAATCGCTGGGAGAGATCATAGTGACATCGGATGAGGACCAACGCATCCTGCGGGACATCTTCCTTGCGCAGAACGATGCCTGCTGGTGCATGGATTTTGCCCGTCCGATAGATCTGACCGTCCCGGATCAGGAGATCATCCGGCAAGTTTTCGAGAATGATCCTTTCTGGCGGCTGACCAACCCGGCTATGGCGCGGCTCTACCGACTGGACCCGTCTGAGCGGTTCGAGGACCGGCACCCGTCAGAAATCTTTCCGCGCAGCCCGCAGAACGAAGCCTATGTGATGAACCTGATCGCCAACGGCTTTTCGGTGGATGCAGCCCCTGCCATCGACCGCCGCTACGACGGCACCGAGATCTATGTGGAAAACGACGCGCGGGCGCACATCCGCGATGGCAAGATGCTGCGTATGTTCGGCGTCGTGCGCAATGTCGACAAGCATCGGCTTCGCGAAGAGCAGATCCAGGCCGTACTAGACAGTCAGGTTGATATCCTGTCGGTCCTTCCGATAGGCGTGCTGGCCACCGGCAAGGGCGATGTGATCGAACTGGTTAACCGGGTGGCCGAACGGCTTTTGAACCTGTCGATGCAAGATGCGATCGGTCAGACCGTTGACGCTCTTTTCGAAGGAGCGGGTCCGCTGGCAGGCGCCATGCACGATGTTCGTACGCACGGCCACAAGCGCAGCTTGACGTTTATGGGACTGTCTTGGTCCATTGCGCCGCGAATGGAAGCAGGCGTAGTCGCCGTGCTGCAAAACTTGGCCGAACGCGAGGCCGTCGCATGACCCCGCGCAGCCCCGCAAATCTGCCTGATACTCCGGCCTATGACCCGACGCGGCAGATGCCGATCGAGATCATCGGCGATGGTGTGTTGCTGGTCTCGGCAACCGGGACCATCCTTGATGCCAATCAGGTGTCGCGAAGCCTATTGCAGGAAGATGATATTCTTGGCCGGGACCTGACCTCGCTGATCGACTCCGCCCCCTTGGCTGCGGCGGTCAGGGCGGGGCGTCAGGTCGAGGTCGGGTTGCGGCTGGCGGGCGGGCAGCAAGTGATTGCCAAGCTGCGCAAGGCCCCCGCCGATCCGCATATCTCGCTTGTTCTGTTGCAGGACACCGCCGCCTTTGACCATGCGCGCGACCGGGCCTTTGGCGCGCGGCTGGATGAGACACTGCGCATGTTGACGGCCAAGACGGCGCGGCCCGATTTTGCCACGCAGCGCCGGTTGAGCGAACCATTCAACCGCATCCTGACCCAGGGAGAACTGGCAATCCGTCAGGGCGCGCGGGTGATGTTGTCGGGGGAGTCCGGTGTCGGGAAATCCGAAATCGCGCGGTTTCTGCACCTGAGCCAGGCCAATGCCCACGATCCGTTCGTCGTGGTCAACTGCGCGTCGGGGTCTGTGGACCTGCCGCTGGACGTGATGCTGTTTGGCCGCCAAGGCGCAGACGGTCAGCACCAGGCGGGCCTGCTTGCCATGGCCGAAGGTGGCACGTTGTTTCTGGACGAGGTTTCGGAAATTCCAATGCCCATGCAGGCACGCCTTTTGTCGCTGCTGGAGGATAGCAGCGGGTTGCGCCACGATTTGCCCCGGGTGCTGGCCGGTATGGGGCCTGCGCCGATCAATGTCCGCATCGTCAGCGCCAGCAACCGCAACCTGATCGAGGCCGTGCGCGAGGGCCGCTTCCGCGCCGACCTGTATTTCCGGCTGGCGGTGGTGACGCTGAACGTCCCGCCCCTGCGTGACATGCCGCCGCTGGTCGGGCATCTGATCGACCGGTTCCTGCAAAAGATCAACCAGCGCCGCACCCAGCCGCTGATCTTTCCCGACCGGCTGCGCCAGATTCTGGCCGACTACAGCTTTCCGGGCAACATCCGCGAGTTGCTGAACATCGTCCAGCGGGTCTCGGTGTTTCTGGAGGCTGGCGAGAATGTCGACACCATCCTGACCGACCTTCTGGTGCCGATCGACGTGCCCGGCAGCGAGGGACAGGACGATCTGCGCTTTGGTGCGACGCTCGACCTGAAAAGCGAGGTGCGCAAGTTCGAGCGCGCGCTGATCGACAAGGCCATCCGTATCCACGGGTCCAAGCGCAAGGCGGCCATCGCCCTGGGCACGACCATCGGCACCGTGGTGCGCAAGACAACTGAAGACTCCGAAGAGAGCCAAGCCTGAACCAACACCATCCAACAAGGAGAACCCAATGAAAAACTTCAACAAACTGCTAGTCGTCCTGCTGTCCACTTCGATGATCGCGGGCCCCGCCATGGCCGAAGGCAGCCTCAACCTGCTGGTCTGGGAAGGCTATGCCGACCAGAGCTTTGTCGCGCCGTTCGAGGCCGCCAGCGGCTGCAAGGTCAGCGCGACCTATGTTGGGTCCAACGACGATTTCCTGCCGAAACTGCAGGCTGGCGGCGGGTCGGTCTATGACCTGTTGTCGGTGTCCGCCGATGCCTCGCCCATCCTGATCGCCGCCGGGCTGGTGGATGAGATCGACACCGCGCAATTGCCGAATTACGCCGATGTCTATGAACGCTTCCGCACCGATCCGTCCGTCAGCGTCGATGGCGTGACCTATGGCGTGCCGCTGCAATGGGCGGCCAACCCGTTCATCTACCGCACCGACAAGATCACTACCCCGCCGACGTCGATCGCCGAGCTGTGGAAGCCGGAATATGCCGGAAAGGTCGGTATGTGGGACGACAAAAGCTCGCTCTTCAACACCGCGCGCATGTTGGGCATCGCCAACCCGTTCGACATGAGTGACGAGGAACTGGCGCAGGTCCGCGACAAGCTGATTGAACAAAAGCCGCTGATCCGCAAATACTGGTCCACGGCGGGCGAGTTGACCAACCTGATGGCGTCAGGCGAGGTCTATATCTCCTACACCTGGGGCGGGCTGATCCTGGGCGAGCTGGAAAAGCT
>CAMDHB010000295.1 GCA_945897655.1 Pseudorhodobacter antarcticus | reverse complement strand
CCGATACTGACACCACCGACCACGATCTGTTCTTCTACCGTCTGATCACCCTGGTCTGGTTTCCGGTCCAGTTCAGCGTCCTGATGCTGATGGTCTGGTATGTGCCCCAAGCCCCGCATCTGAACGGACCCGAGAAGTTGGGCCTGTTCTTTGGCATGGGGGTGATGTCAGGCACGATCGGCATCGTCTATGCCCATGAACTGATGCATCAAAAGAACCCGCTGGAACGCTGGCTGGCTGACCTGTTGATGGCGTCGGTGCTGTACAGCCATTTCCGCAGCGAACACCTGCGCGTCCATCACCTGTATGTCGGCACCCCGCGCGACCCCGTGACGGCCCGCTATGGCGAGGGGTTTCACCGCTACTTCCTGCGTGTCCTGACCGAATGCCCCCGCTCCGCCTGGGCGGCCGAGGCGGCCATGCTGGCCCGCAAACATCTGACCCCCTGGACAACGCAAAACCCCTTCTTTCGCTATGCCGTGTTGCAAGGTGCCATGCTGCTGCTGGCGCTGATCCTGGGTGGCTGGGAAGGACTGGCGCTGTTTGCCTTTCAGGCGCTTGTCGCCATCTGGCAGTTGGAACTGGTGAACTATGTCGAACACTATGGCCTGACCCGGGCCCACCTGGGCAATGGCCAATATGAACGCGTCCTGCCCCGCCATTCCTGGAACGCAGCACATCGGGCGTCGAACTGGCTGCTGATCAACCTGCAACGCCACTCCGACCACCACTACAAACCCGACCGCCGCTTTCCCCTGCTGCAAACCTATCCGGCGGATCAGGCGCCCCAACTGCCCTATGGCTATCCCGTGATGACAACTCTGGCCCTGCTGCCCAGCCTGTGGCGGCGGGTCATGAACCCCCAGGTCAGGGCGTGGCGGGCGCGGTTCTATCCCCAGATCACCGACTGGCAGCCTTATAACAAAGGCCAAAACCCCATGCCCAAGGGCGCGCCTTAGCATGGATTCGACATTTTCTGCGTCGCAGAAGTTACAGATTTTCATGCTGCACCCGCATAAACTATTCCTCTGCCCGGCAGACCGGGCAGAATCGGAGAATGACCAGACCGCTTCGGTCGGAAAACTTCACAGCGCCTTGCCTGCTTTCAGGCCGCGCACCAAAGGCATCCCAACATGTCAAACACATCCGGCCCCAATGGCCAGGTGCCCCCGTCGGCCAAATCGGCTGAATCGGACACCCAAGGCGATTTATCTGCCTTCCTAAGCACTGTTGACGCTGAACCACCCGAGCCAAGCAACCCACATAAACAGGCCACCTCGGCGCTGGTTCTGGGCGCCGTTGGTGTGGTTTACGGCGACATCGGCACCAGCCCGATCTATGCCTTCCGCGAGGCGATCAAGCCTGTCGCGGGCGACACAATCCAGACCGGCCATGTTCTGGGCCTGTTGTCGCTGCTGATCTGGACGCTGATCCTGATCGTGACCATCAAATACGTCTTCATCCTGCTGCGCGCCGATAACCGGGGCGAAGGTGGGGTTCTGTCGCTGTACATGCTGGCTCGGCAGGCCATGGGCCGCCGTTCGCTGGTTGTCTTGGGCCTCGGCATTGCCGGGGCGGCGCTGTTCTTCGGCGATGCGGTGATCACACCCGCCATTTCGGTGCTTTCGGCGGTCGAGGGGGCAGGATTGGTCGTGCCTGAACTTGTGCCTTGGGTCGTGCCAATCACCTTGGGGATTCTGGTTGCGCTGTTTGCCGTGCAACGCCAAGGCACGGCCAACATCGCCTTTTGGTTTGGGCCGATCACCGCCCTTTGGTTCGTTGTGCTGGGCGGCATCGGGCTGTGGCACGTCATCGAAAACCCGGCCGTGCTGGCTGCATTCAACCCCGTGTGGGGCGTGCGGTTCCTGTGGGAAAACCCCGGCTTGGCAGCCGTAGTGCTGGGCGCGGTGTTTCTGGCCGTGACGGGGGCCGAGGCGCTTTATGCCGATCTTGGCCATTTTGGCCGCAGACCCATCATGATCGCATGGATCGTTCTGGTCTTCCCGGGTCTGGTCCTGAACTACCTTGGGCAGGGCGCGTTGGTTCTGGCTGAACCGACCATGGCAGCCCACCCCTTCTTCAACTCGGTCCCCGCCTTTGCCCTGCCGGCGCTGGTTTTGTTGGCCACGGCAGCCACGGTGATTGCCGCGCAAGCGGTCATAACGGGGGCCTATTCCATGACGCTGTCGGCCATCCAGTTGGGCCTTCTGCCCCGCATGCAGATCAACCACACGTCGCATCAACAAAGTGGACAGATCTATATTGCCGCAATCAACGGGGCATTGCTGGTCGGCGTGGTTTGGCTGGTGATCGTGTTCAAGACATCAGGCGCGCTGGCATCTGCTTACGGCATAGCGGTGACGGGGACGATGCTGGTGACAACCTGCCTTGCCGTCATCTATGTCGCCCGCGCGCGCATCCTGCCTCTGTGGGCTACGGCCCTGATTGCGGGGCCGATTGCCCTGATCGAACTGGCGTTCTTGGCCAGTAACCTCAGCAAGGTGCTGCATGGCGGCTATGTCACGGTGATCATGGCTTTGGCGACAGCGGCGCTGATGGTGTCGTGGTGGCGCGGTACCCAAGTGATCGAGGCGAAAAGCATACAGAAGTCGGTGCCGTTGGATACTGTCGTCCAGTCCCTGGCGAAAAGCGACATGGCCGAGGTTCCCGGCACCGCCTTCTACCTGACCCCCAGCCGCAAGGTCGCGCCGACCGCCCTGCTGCACAGCCTGAAACATTTTCGGGCGCTGCATGAAAAAGTGGTGTTCCTCACCATCGAAACCCTGCGCAGCCCCACCGCCTTGCCCGAGGAGCGGGTGCTGCTGGAGGTGATTGACGACCGGTTTACCCACCTGACGCTGCGCTATGGCTTCATGGAAACGCCCAATGTGGCGCACGGTCTGGCCCACGCCCGGCGCGCGGGGCTGCGGTTTGATGTGATGACCTCAACCTTCTTCGTCGGCCGCCGCCGCCCCGTGGTGACGGCGCGGTTTGGGTTGGGGCAACTGTCCGACCGGGTCTTTGCCATGCTGACCCGCGTCGCCGCCGATCCCACCGACTATTTCCACCTGCCCCGCGACCGCGTGGTGGAGCTGGGCTATCGCGTCTCGCTGTGAAACATGGTTAACGGTTTGTGAACAGAATTTCCTAAACCTTTGAAATCAGTGTATTTTGAAAAGTGTCCACATGTGGACACCCAAAAAAAGGCCCCGTCCTGTTCCCAGGACGGGGCAGTGGCCCTGCAGGCGGTCTGCAGAGCAGGCGTTCTGATCTTTGGGGAAGATGGGCAAATTGCCCATCCTACAAGTCAGTGCTTGGTGCCGCTGTCGGCCTCCATCTCTGCCCGGATCTGTTGGCGCAGCAGGTCAATCGGGATCATCTTGCCGTCCCGCTTGAAGTGCCAATAGGTCCAGCCGTTGCACGACGGGGCCCCTTCCATGTGGGCGCCAACCTGATGGATGGACCCCTTGACATCCAGTCCAACCAAGGTGCCGTCCGCCCGAACCTTGGCGACGTGCCGCGACCCGATCGAGTACAACTCCTCCCCCGGACGCAGCATCCCACGCTCAACAACCTGACCGAACGGAACGCGCGGTTCCGCCCGTTTGGAACCGGTGGTTTCCAGCGCCGAAGCATCAAGACGCCGGGTGCTTTCAATGCGCTGGGTGGCCACCTTGCGGTAGGCTTCCTCGCGCTCAATCCCGATAAAGTCACGGCCCAACATCTTGGCCACCGCCCCTGTGGTGCCCGTGCCGAAGAAGGGGTCCAGGATCACATCGCCCGGGTTGGTGGTGGCCAGGATCACCCGATGCAGCAGACTTTCCGGTTTCTGTGTCGGGTGCGCCTTGTCCCCGTTCGCATCCTTGATCCGCTCATGCCCGGTACACAGCGGCAGCACCCAATCCGACCGCATCTGCACGCCATCGTTGAGGGCTTTCAGCGCCTCATAATTGAAGGTGTACTTCGACGATTCATCCCTGCCCGCCCAGATCAGGGTTTCATGGGCATTGGTCAGGCGTTTGCCGCGGAAGTTCGGCATCGGGTTCGACTTGCGCCACACCACGTCGTTCAACAACCAGAACCCCTGATTCTGCAACTCGGCCCCCAGACGGAAGATGTTGTGGTAAGAGCCGATCACCCAGATCGCCCCGTTGGGTTTCAAAAGGCGCTTGGCCGCAGCCAGCCAGTCACGCGTGAATGCGTCATAGGTCGCGAAGCTGGAGAATTGATCCCAATGGTCATCAACAGCATCAACCAGGCTGTTGTCTGGACGGTGCAGATCGCCCTTCAGTTGCAGGTTATATGGCGGGTCAGCGAATATCAGGTCAATCGACCCCGCAGGCAGCGCATTCATCGCCGCCACACAATCGCCCGCCAAAATCGCGTTGAGCGGCAGCGCGGGGGCTGCAGCCTCTTTCATCTTTGTCGCCATGTTCTGCCTCTGCCCTGCGATGTTTGCCACCGCTTGTTGAGACAGAAGATGAGTCATTGGCGATTCGCCGTCAAATTCTTTATTGAATCAAGGGGTTAGAGAAATCTCT
>CAMDHB010000294.1 GCA_945897655.1 Pseudorhodobacter antarcticus | reverse complement strand
CATCCAGGATGGAGTAAAGGCCCCAAGTGTACATGGGCATCAGCAGGACCGCCCAACCACCCCAGGCCATTCCCAGCAGCGCCATGGGTATGGTGCCAAGCGACAGCCAGAACGGCAGGGCGTTTTGCAGCCGGGCAACCTGATCTGGGGGAATCACTGACATGGGGTGGTCCTTCAACCAAAGGCCAGAGAATGGGCCTTGCGCATCAAGGTAGGCAAGTCTTGCGGCGAAAAAAGGTTCCGGCCAAGAAACTCGCCACGGTGGGGTATGGTGGTCTGGGGGACTTGGGCGGTTTGGACGGTCAGGATCAGGTGGAAATGGGTGAAGGTGTGGCGGACTTCGCCGGCAAGGTGCCAATTGCTGCTTAGGGGTGCCGCACCGGACGCACCATCCCACCCGTCGCCGGGAAAGCCCAACGTCCCGCCCAACAGGCCCCGGTCCGGGCGACGTTCCAGCAGGAGAGCGCCATCCTCGCGCCGGGCGAGCCATATGGTTCCGGTTCGGATGGGTTTTTCGGGTTTTGGCGACTTGCGGGGCAAGGTGGGGGCGATGCCCTGGCTTCGGGCGGCGCAGCCTGTGACCCAGGGGCAGATCGCGCAGGCCGGGTTGCGGGGGGTGCAGATCGTGGCGCCAAGGTCCATGACGGCTTGGGCGTAGTCTCCGGCACGCTCCGCTGGGGTCAGTCGAGTGGCGAGGGCGATCAGGGCGGGTTTGGCGGCGGGCAGGGGGGTTTCCACGGCAAAGACGCGGGCCATCACACGTTCCACATTGCCATCGACCACCGTTTCAGAGCGGCCAAAGGCAATCGCAGCGATTGCGGCGGCGGTATAGGGGCCGACGCCGGGCAGGGCGCGCAGGCTTGCCAGGTCGGATGGGAACACCCCACCATGACGCGCCACCACGGCCCGGGCGCAGGCCAGCAGGTTACGCGCCCGGGCGTAATAGCCAAGACCGGCCCATTCGGCCATCACATCGCCATCCAGAGCGGCTGCAAGGTCGCCTACGGTGGGCCAGCGGGCGGTGAAACGGGCAAAGTAGGCACGGACTGCCGCGACGGTGGTTTGCTGCAACATCACCTCGGACAGCCAGACGCGGTAGGGATCGGCCTGCTGGCCGCTGCCCGGGGGCATGCGCCAAGGCAGGTCGCGGGCATGGACATCATACCACGCCAAAAGGACTTGGGCGTTCACCCCGTCGTCACGCAATGTTTATGCCCCTTGACCCGCTAAACCTCTGGCAGCACGTGCGCCTGAACGGCTACAATAGCGCCATATCGCAGCAGGACCAGATGGCCCGTTCACCAAGCCAGACACCCAAACCGCCCGAACGCCGGATGCGCGGGTTTGAAGCCGCCTCGGGGCTGTTGCAACAGCGTATCCGCGCGGCAGGTGAGAAGCGTGGCTTTGCCGTGACCCGCCTGTTGACCCAATGGGCCGAGATTGTGGGCGAGGATGCAGCCCGCATCACCCGGCCCATCAAGATTGGCTATGGACGCGATGGGATGGGTGCCACACTGACATTGCTGGTGTCGCCCGCCCATGCGCCGATGGTTCAAATGGATCTGCCGCGCTTGAAGGACCGGGTGAACGCCGCCTATGGCTATGCCGCCATATCGCGCATCAGCCTGACCCAGACCGCCGCCACAGGCTTTGCCGAGGGGCAGGCCGCTTTTGCCCCGGCTGCCCCGGTCGCCAAGGCGGTTGACCCGGCCCTGCAGGCCGAGGCGCGGGCGGTTGCGGCACCGGTCCATGACGAAACCCTGCGCGCCGCCCTTGAAACGCTGGCGCAAAACATCTTAACTCGCCGCAAGGCCATATAAAGGCAGACAACGATGACCTATTCCCTGAATCGCCGCCAAGTGATGGCACTGACGACCGGCTTTGCCGTGCTGACCGCCACAGGCCTGCGGGCACAGGAGGTTGCGGTGCAGAATTTTGGCATTGGCGAGCCAGAAGCCAAGGTCAAGATTTTTGAATACCTGTCCTTCACCTGCCCGCATTGCGCCCGGTTTCACGCCGACGTCTACCCGCTGTTGAAGGCCGATTACATCGACACGGGCAAGGTCCGGTTGGACTATCACGAGGTCTATTTTGAACAGCTTGGCCTGTTGGGCGCGATGCTGGCACGTTGTGGCGGCGAGTTGCGTTACATGGGCATCACCGACATGCTGTTTGACAAGCAGCAGGAATGGGCCGGTGCCGGTGACATGAACGCGGCAGTCGAGCAGTTGAAGAAAATTGGCCGCGCTGCGGGCATGGAAGATGCGACGTTTGACGCCTGCCTGCGCGATCAGGCGCAAGCCGAGGCTTTGGTGGCGAATTACCAGACCAACATCGAAACCAACTATCCCGGTGACACGTTTGGCGGTACCCCGTCCTTCATCATCAATGGCACGAAGCATTCGAACATGTCCTATGACGAGCTGAAAGCCATCCTTGATGCAGAGCTTGCCAAGTAAGTGACGCCGCTTCAGGGCATCAAAGTCATCGAACTGGCGCGGATTCTGGCGGGCCCCTGGGCTGGCCAGACCCTTGCCGATCTGGGTGCGGAAGTGATCAAGGTCGAGGCGCCGGAGGGGGATGATACCCGCCGTTGGGGCCCCCCCTTCATTGACCGCGAGGGCGACCATTCGGCTGCCTATTTCTATGCCGCCAATCGAGGGAAGTCTTCGGTCACCTGCGATTTCCGCACGGCGGAGGGGCAGGCGATGGTGCGCGCCTTGGTCGCGGATGCCGATGTATTGATTGAGAATTTCAAGGTTGGGGGTTTGGCCAAATACGGGCTGGACTACGACAGTCTGCGCGTCGTCAACCCTCGGCTGATCTATTGTTCCATCACCGGGTTTGGCCAGACCGGCCCCTATGCCCACCGCGCCGGCTATGATTTCATCATTCAGGGCATGGCTGGGTTGATGTCGGTCACGGGTGACCCGGCAGGTCAGCCGCAAAAGGTGGGTGTCGCGGTGACCGACCTCTTTACCGGGGTTTATTCGGCCACGGCCATTCTGGCGGCGCTGATCCAGCGGGGCCGCACGGGGCAGGGGCAGCATATCGACATGGCGCTGATGGATGTGGCGACAAGCGTGATGGCCAATCAGGCGCTGAACTATCTGACCACGGGCACGCCGCCCGGCCTGATTGGCAATGCCCACCCCAACCTGGCCCCCTATGCCGTGTTCGACTGCGCCGATGGCTGGATCATTCTGGCCACCGGCAATGACGCGCAATACCGCCGCCTGTGTGGGCTGCTTGGCCTGCCCGAGATGGCGGTTGAGGCCGCCTTCCTGACCAATGCCGACAGGATTGCCAACCGGGTGGACATGACCGCCCGGCTGACTGCCGCAACGCGGCGGTTTACCAAGGCTGACCTTTTGGCGGCTTGCGAGGCCGCAGGCGTGCCGGCGGGGCCGATCAATGATCTGGCCGAGGTTTTTGCCGACCCTCAGGTCGTGGCTCGGGTCATGCAGATTGCGCCGGGGGGTGTGCCGGGGGTGCGCAGCCCAATGACGTTTTCGGGGGCCGAACTGGCGTTGGACAAGACGGCCCCGACCTTGGGGCAGGACGACTGATCCGGCAAAGGGCATTGATATCAGCTCATCTGGAAAGATCGGCGGCCATGTTGGGCCCGGACGCAGCTTTTGCTTTCAGACGGGTACGGTGACCGAGAAAAGATACTTCCGTTGCAGCCCGCTTGGGGACTTGCGCGGGGCCGCGCCACGGTTTAAACGCCGCCCTGTTGCCCCAATAGCTCAGCAGGTAGAGCAATTGCTTCGTAAGCAATGGGTCGGCGGTTCGAGTCCGTCTTGGGGCACCATTTTCCTGAATAAGCCGTTGATTTTGCGGGGTTCAGTCCGCTGAGCCAGGCCGCTTTACAGCGGCGCCCTCGGGGCATTTGACAGGGCTGTGCACAGGCGGTCCAGATCATCAAGGCTTTGGTAGCTGATGGTCACGGTGCCCCCCTGCGTTTCGGCCTTGTGGTTGATGGCAACGGGCATCCCAAGACCGGCCGACAGGTCCAGTTCCAGCGCCCTTGTATCGGCATCCTTCGTGGCACCCCCAGCCCGATTGCCAGAACCCGCCCCTGTGGTGGGTTGGGCTGACCGCTTCATCAGCTTTTCCGTTTCGCGCACGGAAAGGCCGCGCTTGACGACAAGATGGGCCAGTTGTTCCGCGTTGGGCGCGGTGATCAGGGCCCTGGCGTGGCCTGCGGTCAGGCTGCCGCTGCGCACGAGGTCTTGAACCGTCTCGGGCAGGGCAAGCAGGCGGAGCGTGTTGGCGATATGGCTGCGGCTGCGGGACAGGGAGGTGGCAAGTTTTTCCTGCGTGTGGCCAAAGCGATCCATCAACTGGCGATAGGCCGATGCCTCATCCAGCGAATTCAGATCGGCGCGCTGGATGTTTTCGATGATCGCGACCTCAAGCACCTCCTCATCGCTGTAATCGCGAATCAGAACGGGCACCTGATGCAGGCCGGCGGCCTGTGCAGCGCGCCAGCGTCTTTCGCCGGCAACAATCTCATACTTGCCGGCAACAGAAGAGGGCCGAAC
>CAMDHB010000293.1 GCA_945897655.1 Pseudorhodobacter antarcticus | reverse complement strand
GATGACGCCAGCCGAAATGCCGTCAATCAGGGTAAAACCGTCCATCATCCACTCCTCGGGGCAAATCAGCCCGCGCCGAACATGTCGCCCACAAAGGTCGTCAGATCGGGCATTTCGCGCACCTGTATGTCGGTGGCCTGCCCGATCTTGGACCGTGTTGGCGCAATCGCCTGTGTGAAACCAAGTTTTGACGCCTCTTTCAACCTGTTTTCGGTCTGACCGACAGGACGAAGGGCGCCGGACAGGGATATTTCGCCAAAAAGCACCATATCTGGCGGAATTGCCACATCTTCACGGGCCGACAAGATGGCCCCGGCAATGGCAAGGTCGGCGGCGGGTTCGTTGACGCGCATGCCACCGGCGACATTCAGGAACACGTCAAGACCGGCGCAGGAAATGCCGCAGCGGGCCTCCAAGACGGCAAGGATGGTGGAGAGGCGGCCGCCGTCGATGCCGACGACGGTGCGGCGGGGGGTGCCCAAGGTGGAGGGGGCGACGAGGGCCTGGATTTCGGTCAGGACGGGGCGGGTGCCTTCGATGCCGGCGTAAACGGCGGAACCTGCGGTGGCCTTCTCGCGGTCGGACAGGAACAGGGCGGAGGGGTTGGTGACCTCGGCCAGGCCGTCGCCTGTCATCTCAAACACGCCTATTTCGTCGGCGGGGCCGAAGCGGTTTTTCACGGCACGCAAGATGCGGAACTGGTGGCCGCGTTCGCCTTCGAAGTAGAGGACGGTGTCGACCATGTGTTCGACGACCCTTGGCCCCGCAATCTGGCCCTCCTTGGTGACATGGCCGACAAGGATGACGGAGACGCCGCGTTTCTTGGCGAAGGTGACGAGTTCGTGGGAGGCGGCGCGGACTTGGGAGACGGAACCGGGGGCACTGTCGACCGTATCGAGCCACATGGTCTGGATCGAATCGATCACCACAAGGCCGGGGCGGTGGGTGTCTAACGTGGTCAGGATGTCGCGCAGGTTGGTTTCGGCGCCAAGGGCGACCTTGGCATCCTGAAGGCCAAGGCGGTGGGCGCGCATCTGGACTTGGGCCGCAGCCTCCTCACCCGAGATGTACATCGTCGACAGGCCGCGCCGGGCGAAGGCGGCGGTGGCTTGCAAGAGGAGGGTGGATTTGCCGATACCGGGGTCACCGCCGACGAGGATGGCGGAAGCGGGGACAAGGCCGCCGCCAAGCACGCGGTCGAGTTCGTTGATGCCGCTGGCGGCGCGGGGTGGCGACGCCTCTTGCGTGGCGAGGTCGGTCAGGGGGATGCTTTTGCCCTTGGAGCCCAGCGCCTTGGGGCCGGCGGACAGAGGCACCTCCTCGACCAGGGTGTTCCAGGCGCCACAGCCTTCGCATTTGCCGATCCATTTGGAATGGGAGGCGCCGCAGGCGGTGCAGGTGAAGGTGGAGGAAGATTTTGCCATGTGCCCTTGTGCCCCGAATGGGTGGGGCGGTTCAACCCTTTGTGGGCGTGCGCCATGCGATGACGAGCGAGGCGAGGATGCAGGCGGTGAAGAGGTAAAGGCCCCAAGCGGTTTCGATGGTCGCATGGCCCACGCCCTTGGCCAGCACGACATAGAGGGCGATCAGGAACACGTCGGCCATCGCCAGTTTGCCCAAGACGTTCAGCACCGGCAGGGTGCTGGGGTTCAGCAGGTTCCAGTGGATCAGGGACAGGCCAATGGTTTTGGCATAGGGCGCGAAGATGGCGAGGAAGGTGACCAGCAGGGCCAAGGCGGGGTCAGTGCCCCAGAGCGATTGCAGGCCCGAGATGACCGAGATTTCGTCCATCCCGAACCACGGCAGCAGGGCGGCGCGCAGCAGGGGGGCGAACCAGGCGATGGGGAACAGGACCAGAAGGGCGAGGTTCAGGTATTTCATGGGCCTGCGGTCCCTTGGTTGTTCAGCGGACGGAGGCGATGGGGCCGTCAGCCCGGCCGTGGATGAACTGTTGCAGGTAAGGGTCTGATGCGGCATCCATTTCTGACACCGGGCCTGTCCAGCGGACCAGCCCATCATGCAGCATGGCGACCCGGTCTGCGATAGCGCGGACCGAGGACATGTCATGGGTGATGGTCATCGCCGTGACGCCCATTTCCACGACAATCTCGCGGATCAGGGTGTTGATGACGCCGGACATGATGGGGTCAAGGCCGGTGGTGGGTTCGTCGAAAAAAATGATCTCGGGCTCGGCCGCTATCGCTCGGGCAAGGCCCACACGCTTTTGCATGCCGCCCGACAGTTCGGCGGGGAAAAGATCGGCTTTGTCAGGGGTCAGGCCGACGCGGCGCAGCTTTTCTATGGCGATTTCGCGGGCCTGGGCCTTGGGCAGGGCCTTGGGGCCGCGCATCAGGCGGAAGGCGACGTTTTCCCAGACGTGCATGGAATCGAACAGCGCCCCGCCTTGGAACAGCATGCCGAAGCGGGCAAGGAAGGTGTCGCGGTCGGTCTTGGTCACGTCGGTATCGTCGAGGGTGATGGTGCCGCGGTCAGGCGTGACAAGGCCCAGGATGGATTTCAGCAGGACCGATTTGCCGGTGCCGGACCCGCCGATGATGACCATGCTTTCGCCCCGGGGAATTGTCAGGTTGACGCCTTGGAGGACGCGGTTGGGGCCGAAAGCCTTATGGACGTTGGTCAGGGTGATCATGATGTGAAGAAGAGGCCGGTCAGGACATAGTTCGCGGCCAGGATCGCGACGGATGCGGCGACCACTGCGGATTTGGTGGCAGCGCCCACGCCTTGGGCGCCGCGACCGGAGTTCAGGCCATAGTAGCAGCCCATCAGGGCGACGATGAAGCCGAACACGGCACCTTTGACCAGACCCGAGCCAACATCCCAGAATTCGAGGAAATCGGTGGTGTTTTTCAGGTAGGTGGCTGAGTTGAAGTCGAGCCGGGTGATGGCAACAAGCCAGCCGCCGGCAATGCCGATGCTGTCGCCCACGGCCACCAGAACAGGCACGGCCAGAGTGGCGGCCAGCACCCGAGGGACGGTCAGGTATTTCATCGGGTTGGTGGACAGGGTGACAAGGGCGTCAACTTGCTCGGTGACCTTCATCGTGCCAATCTCGGCGGCGATGGAACTGGCCACGCGGGCCGCGACCATGAGGCCGCCAAGGACGGGGCCAAGTTCGCGGGCCATGCCGATGGCGACGATCTGGGGCACCACAGCCTCGGCATTGAAGCGGGAGCCGCCGGAGTAGATTTGCAAGGCAAGCGCGCCGCCGGTGAAAAGGGCGGTCAGGCCGACGACTGGCAGGGAAAACCAACCGATCTGCAGCAGGGCATGGCCGAATTCGCGCAGATAGAACGGTGGGGTCACCAGATGCCGCAGGGTTTGCAGGGCGAACAGCGTCACGCGGCCAAGGGCGGCGAGGAAGGCCACAACGGGGTGGCCAATGGCGGCAAGGAGGCGCGTCACTTGCGGGTTTCCAGGTAGCGGCGTTTCAGGCGGGGGCTGAGGCCGGTGAGGATTTCGTAGGAGATGGTTCCGGCGGTGTCGGCCAATTGGTCGATGCTTTGCATGGGTCCAAGGAGGGACAGGGTTTCGGGCACGGCGGACAGATGCGTCACATCGACGGTGATCATGTCCATCGAGATGCGTCCGGCGACGGGGCAGGGCTCTTCGCCCGCCCAAAGGATGGCGGTGTTGGAAAGGGTGCGCAGGAAGCCGTCGGCATAGCCGCCCTGAACGGTGGCGATCAGCGAGGGGCGGTCGGCGATCCAGGTGCAGGAATAGCCGACTGGCTCGCCCGCCGCGACAAGGCGGGTCTGGATGACGGGCAGGTTCAGGGTCAGAACCCGCGCGCCGCCCTCATAGGGGCGGCCGCCGTACAGGCCGATGCCGGGGCGGGTGAGGTCGAAGTGATAGGCGGGGCCAAGCAAGATGCCGCCGGTGGCGGCAAGTGAACGGGGCAGGCCGGTGCCGTCGGTCATGGCGCGGAAGTTGGCCAGTTGCAGGGCATTGAGGCCGTGGTCGGGGTCGTCGGCGCAGGCGAGGTGGGACATCAGGAGCTCAGGCGAGGCGTCCAGCACGAAGGGGGCAATGGCTTCCCACTCCGCCTCCTCCATCCCCAGGCGGTTCATGCCGGTGTCAAGCTGGACGCCGAAGGCGTGGCCGGGCAGGGATTCGAGGTGGCGGGTGACCTGGTCGAGCGAGTTCAGCATCGGGGTCAGGTCGGCGTCGCGGATCAGGGCGGTGTCGGGGGCCATGTGGCCGGACAGGATGTTGATCTGGGGACCGGGGCCGAGGGCGGTGCGGGTATCGGCGCCCTCTTCGGCGGTGGCCACGAAAAAGCGGCGGGCACCGGCGGCGGCGAGGCAGCCGACAACGGGGCCCAGGCCCAGACCGTAGGCATCGGCTTTGACCACGCCGGCGGTCTGCACCCCGGAGGCGGAGGCACGGTCAAGCGCGCGCCAGTTGGCGGCGATGGCGTCGAGGTCGATGGAGAGAGTGGGGCTGGCCATGAGGTTGGTTTTGACAGGCGGGCGGACGGGGTCAAGGGGAAATGTGACCCAAGGCAGGGGGCGGTCGTCGCGGGCCTCGAGCCCC
>CAMDHB010000292.1 GCA_945897655.1 Pseudorhodobacter antarcticus | reverse complement strand
GACCCCTGCCTCGCAGACGCCTTGGTCCGGGACGGTCGGCCACGCCACCAGTCTTCCCCTACCACCCAACCCGATGCCCCGCCCGCCACCTCGGGCGGCTTTTGTTTATAAGGGCACCATGACCCCCTTCTCCATCGCCACCCCGCCCCGCATCCTCTTTGGTCGGGGCGAAGCTGCCCGCGCCCCCGCCCTGATCCGCGCCTTTGGCCCGAGCGGCATCGTCGTCCACGGCGCAGATGCCAGCCGCGCCGCAGGGCTGGTGGACGCGCTTCGCGCCACCGGGGTCACCGTCACCACCCTGTCCTGCCCCACCGAACCGACCCTTGCCCTGATTGAAGCCGCCCTCGTCACCGCCCGCACCACCGACGCGCAGTGGGTCGCAGCCCTGGGCGGCGGGGCCGCACTGGACATGGGCAAGGCACTTGCCGCCCTGATCCCCGCCCCTGGCCCCATCCTTGACCATCTTGAGGTGGTTGGCGCAGGCCTGCCCCTGCGGGCTGACCCCCTGCCCTTCATCGCCATGCCCACCACCGCCGGCACCGGGGCCGAGGTGACCAAGAATGCCGTCATCGGCCTGCCCGACCACGGCCGCAAGGTCAGCCTGCGCGACGACCGGATGATCGCCCGCCTGGCCATCGTCGATCCCGCCCTGACCGATGGCTGCCCCCGCGCCGTCACCCTTGCCTCGGGTCTGGATGCTTTGGCGCAGGTGATCGAACCCTTCGTCTCCCTCCGCGCCAATCCCTATACCGACGCCCTCACCCGCCCCGCCATCGCCCTTGCCCTGCCTGCGTTGCAGGTCCTGATGACCGGTGAAGATGCCCAGGCCCGTGACACGATGGCCTGGGTCAGCCTGTGTGGCGGCCTCGCCCTCGCCAACTCCGGTCTTGGGGCCGTCCACGGCCTTGCGGGGCCAATCGGCGGCGTCAGCCCAGCCGCCCACGGTGCGATCTGCGGTGCGCTGCTTGGGCCCGTCCTTGCGATGAACCGCCACCGGGCAACCGGCCCTGCGGCGGACAAACTGGCGTATGTCTGCGCAGTTCTCGCCACCGCCCTTGCCTGCACCCCCGACGCCGCCCCCGGCGCCCTGTCCGACTGGATCCGCCAAGCAGGCCTGCCGGGGCTAACCGCCCAAGGTCTTGACCCCGGGCTGCACCGATCCGTCGCCACAGCCGCGCTTGAGGCGTCCTCAATGAAGGGCAACCCCGTCGCCCTGTCGCACCCCGACCTGCTGCACCTGCTGACCGAAGCCTCCTGAAACGGGGCGCGCCCCCTCAGATCCGCTCAACCATGCGCGACCCTCGGCCGCCCCGATGCTGTGGCCGAAACTGTCGCTTCGATGAACATCGACTGCCCCTCGACCTGCGCCTCCTTGACATCGCGCTGCACGACAACCCGCACATCCGCAGCCCCCGCCGCCCGCGCAAGCGCCCCAGCTTCAGCCACAACCGCCGCCTCCATCGCCGCCAAAGCCTCCTCGCGGCTGTTGAAGGTTTTCAACCCCCCCGCCAGATGCGCCGTGAACCGCCCCTCACCGGGCGAACTGACCAGCCCCGACGCCCGCTGCGACACCTGCCCCACCACCGCCCCGATCGCATTGGCGACCCCGGCATGTTCCGGCAAGATCATCTCGCACCCCAGCCTGTCGCCCACCGCCCCGTAATAGGACGACGCCGACGCCCCAAGCCCGATCACCGGCACGCCCAGCCGCAGGGTGACCTCAACCACCCCCCGGTGCCGCGCCAAACCTGCGCGGGTCAGAGCATGCCCGGCCAAAGCCGTCGCATCCCCCTCGATCCCCTTGTCCTCGTCAAACGCCGCTTCCAGCAGGCATTCCACCGTCTGTTCGGTCACCTGATCAATAATCCGCTGCGCCAAAGTCGCCGCATCCGGCGCAAAGCGGTCACCCGTCCCGCCCCGCCGCTTGGCCAGCAACCGCACCGCCTTTTCAGCCGCCACGCCATCCCAGGCATCCAGCCGCCCCAGCACATGCGACGCATCCGACGGCGTCACCCCGGCGATCATCACCAACCCCCGCGCCACCAACCGCTCCATCGCCGCCACCTCCAGCCGCGAGGTCAACGCCGCAACCAGCGCCATCGGCTTCACAATCCGCGCCAACACCGCCGCCTCACGCGCCGACAACCCACCCGTCTGGGCATGTCCGCCCAGATGCATCGGCACCACAAACCGGCCATCCAACTCCCCCACCGCCTCGGCCCCAAGCGCCCGGTCCAGGGCCGCATGCACCATCGCGCCATGCTCCACCGCCAGCAACGACACCGGGATCAACCGGCGCGGCCCCAGCCGCATCCCGCCGACCAACCCTTGGGTGATCAGATGCACCTCACTGTCGCCACCCAACCCAGTGGTCCGCATGGCAACCGCCTCAACCATCGTCCGAAACCCGCCCACACGCGCGCCCTGCGGGTCAATCTCCGGCAACCCGCCACGCAACAGGGCCACATCCGTCGTCGTGCCGCCAATATCGCTGACCAGCGCATCCGCCGCCCCCGTCAACCACCGCGCCCCCACAATGCTGGCCGCCGGGCCAGACAGAATAGTCTCAATCGGCCTCTCCCGCACCATCGCCGCCGAAATCAGCGCCCCATCCCCCCGCACCACCATCAGCGGAGCAGTAATCCCCACCGCCAGCAAATGCCGCTCACAGGCCGCCACCAGCCGGTCAATCATCCCGATCAGCCGCGCATTCAGCACCGCCGTCAGCGCCCGCTTCGGCCCGTTCAACTGGGCCGACAACTCGTGCGAACAGGTCACAGGCCGCCCTGTCACCCGCCGGATCAGATCGCGCGCCGCAATCTCATGCGCCGGGTTGCGCGTGCCAAACCGCGCGGCCACCGCAAACCCCATCACCTGATCGCGCAACTCGATGACCTGACGCTCCAACGCCACCAGATCCAGCGCCGCCGCCTCGGTCCCCGCATGGCTGTGCCCGCCATCCGCCAGAATGACCGGATCGCCCTTCAACGCCTCGATCAACCCGCCCCGCTCCAGATCGCCCGCATCAAACCCGATGAAGATCAGCGCGACCCGCCCGCCCTGCCCCTCGACCAGCGCATTGGTGGCCAGCGTGGTGGACAGCGACACCAGCGACACCTGCCCCGCCGCAATCCCCGCCCCCGCCAGCGCCGCATCCACCGCCCGGCCAATCCCCAGCGCCAAGTCACCCCGCGTGGTCAGCGACTTGGCCGACCCGATCACGAGGTCCGCCGCCTCATCCAGAATGACCGCATCCGTATAGGTGCCGCCGGTATCCACGCCCAGAAAGTAACCCATATGCCCGACCCCATGCTTCGGCCCTCCCCTTAAGGCCTGCCCGCCCCAAGGTCACGCCCTTCCGCGACACATCTGATCCAGCGGCGGCATGCGAGGGGCGTCCACATGTGGACACTTTGAAAATTAACGAAATCTCAGGACTCTGTTCATCTTTGTTCATCTGATCGCAAGGCTTCTGTGCAGGGCCGCGATTCGGGCGCAGAGCGCCGTCAAACCAACCTCGGCGGACACAGTCCCCGTGGTGCTGCGATACGCCCGCGTCACGCAGCGGGGGACGAGGGCACCACGGCCCTTGTCAGCCCGGGTCTTGGAAAGCTTCAAAAGAGTGGTGCGCTGAAGCACACCCTACCGCCGCGACAATCCGTAGGGTGGGGTTCCACCCCACCATGATTCCTGCGTCCGCGAAAGTGGTGGGGTAAAACCCCACCCTACGCTTGCTGGTGCGCCAAAGCACACCCTACGGTTCGCAACCACCGCGACAATCCGAAGGGTGGGGTTCCACCCCACCATGATTCCGGCGTTCAATGTGGTGGGGTAATACCCCACTCGACGCTTGCTTATCCGCCATTTAGTCCTCCTTTGGAGCAATGCTGCAAATGTTTCCGTCTCGGTCGAAACTTAAGATTTCTCTGCGAAATACTGTTTCGCTGTCATGGTATGCATCTGAGACCAATGAAAATTTCCCTTGGGGCCCAAGGTATTCCAACGTCACAGTTCCGGAAGGGCATCCTAGCGGGTTTCCTCTGTAGGCCAAGCAGAACTGATAGGTATATCCCAGTCGTGTCCCACCGAACCTGCAAAACCCGTATCCCGGCTCAACCCAAATCGGATAGGGCAGTGATTTCAGAAATCCGTCCAGCCTCGCGTCATCATGTATGACCGAGTATTCAAGACGTGACAGAAACACCTGCTCCGCGACATATGTCCCAAGAAAAATCCCTCCAATGGCAATAAATACTTTGGTCGCCCTCTTCATGTGCATGCCTTTCGACTTAACACCATGACTGCGCCGTATCCTGCTTGGTCAGCGCAAAGCCCAGCACAATTGCTTGAGCAATTGGCCCTTAGCTTAGGCCCGGCCTTTCTTTTCAACATGCTCTCCCAATTCCGAATCGCACCACGCACAATCCCCTCAAGAGTCGATGAACGAAAGTTAACCGACCCTTGCGATTCCGTTAATTTCCAAACTGTCCACATGTGGACACTCCCAGCCCCCCTGCGCCGCCCCCTCCGCCCTCGCCCCATCACACCCCCCGCCCCA
>CAMDHB010000291.1 GCA_945897655.1 Pseudorhodobacter antarcticus | reverse complement strand
AATTTCTTCGAAGAAATTTGGGTCTTGTGGCGGGGGTCAGGCTAAAGCCGATAGAAGGTTTGGGCGGTTTGGCCGAAGATTTGGGCGCGCGCGGCTTGTGGCAGATGCGCTGTCAGGTCCTGTGCGGCGCTGTGCCAGACCTCATATTCCGCACGCAGGCGGCAGACGGGCCAGTCTGACCCCCACATCACACGCTCGGGGCCGAAGGCCGCAAGGACGTGGTCGACATAGGGTTTCAGGGCGGCGACGGTCCAATCGGCATTCGCCTCGGTGATGAGGGCCGAGAATTTGCAATGGGCGCCGGTGTCGGCCAGGTGGGACATGCCGTCGGCCCAGTGTTGGAAATTGGCTGGGGAATGGTCGCGGATTTGCGGTTTCATGCAGTGGTCGATGACCACGCGCATGGTGGGATAGCGGTTCAGCAGGGTCAGGAAATGGCCCAGATGGCGGGGGAAGCCCAGCGCGTCGAAGGTCAGGTCATTGTCGCATATGGCTTTGTAGGCCCATTGGACATCATCCCGCAGCATCCAGGCATCGTCGGGGATGTCCTGGATCATGGGGCGGACGCCCTTGAATTTCGGGTGACCCTTGAGCCGTTTGAGGGTGGCGGCGTCGGCGGGGTTCTCGAAATCAACCCAGCCGACCACGCCCCGCACGAAGCCTGAGGCATCGGCGAGGCCCAGCATGTATTCGGTCTCATTTACCGTGGCGGCGGCCTGGACCAGAACGGTGCCGTCGATGCCTTGGCCCTTCAGGATGGGGCCGAGGTCTTGCGGCAGGTAGGTGCGGTTCAGGATGGGGTTGTCTGCGGGCATCCAATCATGATCGCCGCGACCGGGGGTCCAGAAATGCTGATGGCTGTCGATGTTCATGATGTGGGGGCGTCCTGGCGCATCAGGCCTTGGGATTTGAGGTCGTCCCAGAGGGCAGAGGGGATCACGGCGGCGGCGGCGCGGGCGTTGGCGTCAACCTCCGTGGGCGTCATGGCGCCGGGGATGACCGAGACCACGGTGGGGTGGCGGAGGGGGAACTGGAAGGCTGCGTCGACCATGCGGGTGTTGTGGGCGGTGCAGACGGCCTCGATTTTCCGCACCTTTTCAAGGATATGGGGCGGGGCGGGGTCGTAGTTGTAAAAGGCGCCGGGCTTGGGGCCGGAGGCGAGGATGCCCGAGTTGTAGGGGCCGCCGACGACGATGCCGATGCCGCGTTTTTCGCAGAGGGGTAGGAAGGAGGCCAGCGCCTCTTGCTCCAGTAGGGTATAGCGGCCTGCCAGTAGGAACAGGTCGAAATCGCCGCGTTCGGTCAGCCATTGGCAGGATTCCCATTCGTTCATGCCGCCGCCGATGGCACGGATGACGCCTTGGTCGCGCAGTTCGATGAGGGCGCGGTAGCCGCCGGCCATGAAGACATCGCGGTAGGCTTCCATGACTTCGGCGGAACCGTGGGTCCAGACGTCGAGGTCATGGACGTAGACCACGTCGAGGCGGTTCAGGCCCGTGCGTTCGAAGGTGAATTCCAGCGAGCGCAGGACGCCGTCATAGGTGAAATCATAGCTTCTGGTGCGGTGGGGCACGTTGAACCATTTGCCCACACCTTCATGCGCTTCGCCGGGTTTGCAGAGGTGCAGCAGGCGGCCGACCTTGGAGGAGACGATATAGCTGTCGCGGTCGCGGCCTTGCAGCATGCGGTTCAGGCGGGTTTCGGACTGGCCAAGGCCATAAAGGGGCGCGGTGTCGAAGTAGCGCACGCCCTGGTCCCAGGCGCGGGTCAGGGTGGCGTGGGCCTCCTCAGCCGGGACGGGGCGGTAGAGGCCGCCGATGGGGGCGGTGCCGAAACCCAGTTCAGTGAAGGTAAGCACGCCTTTGCTTTCGCGGTTCCAGACCCGTGTCCTCAATTGCCAATCCCCCATGATGCCGACTAACATGCTAGTTGGAATTCTGGGGGAGTGCATCCCCTTTGGGGGAAACATGGGAAATTTTCAGGCGGTGTTTGGTGGGACCAAGCCGGTGATCGGGATGGTGCATCTGGGGGCGCTGCCGGGGGCGCCCTTGTACGATGGGGCGGCGGGCTTGGCGGGGTTGCTGGCGGGGGCGCGCAAGGATTTGGCGGCGTTGCAGGCGGCGGGCTTTGATGCGGTGATGTTCGGGAATGAGAATGACCGGCCCTATGAGTTCAAGGTCGATGTCGCCTCGACCGCGACGATGGCGGCGGTGATTGGCGCGCTGCGGAGCGAGATTACGGTGCCGTTCGGGGTGAACGTGCTGTGGGACCCGATGTCGACCGTGGCCTTGGCGGCGGCGACGGGGGCGCATTTTGTGCGCGAGATTTTCACGGGCACCTATGCGTCGGACATGGGGCCCTGGACGCCGGATGCGGGGGCTGCGATGCGGTATCGCAACCGGTTGGGGCGTAGTGATTTGGCGATGCTGTATAATGTGAGTGCGGAGTTTGCGGACAGTCTGGACCGGCGGTCCTTGCCGGACCGGGCGCGGTCGGCGGTGTTTTCGTCCATCCCCGATGCGGTGCTGGTGTCGGGGGCGATCACGGGGGAGGCGGCGGCGATGTCGGATATGGAGGCGGTGAAGAAGGTGCTGCCGAAGGTGCCGGTGCTGGCCAATACCGGGGTCAAGCATGACACGATTGCCGATATCCTGCGCTTTGCCGATGGCTGTGTGGTGGGGTCGGCGTTGAAATATGACGGGCATACCTGGAACGCGGTGGACCCGGAGCGGGCCAAGGATTTCATGGACCGGGCGCGGGCGGCACGATGATGAAGGACCGGCTGAAGCGGGATTTGTGTGAGTTGATGGTGATCCCGGGCCTGTCGGGGCATGAGGAGCGGGTGGCGGCTGCGATCAGGGCGCGCCTGTTGGAGGTGGGGCTTGAGTCGTCGGTTGACCGGTTGGGGAATGTGGTGGTTACGGTGCAGGGGGATACGGCAAAGCCCTCGGTCATGGTGTTCACGCATATGGATCAGCTGGGGTTCTTTGTCCGCAAGATCGAGGCGGATGGGCTGATCCGGGTTGAGCGGATGGGCGGCGTTTCTGAGCGGGCGATGGCGGCGCAGATGGTGACGCTGTGTGGGCCGAAGGGCGATGTGGCGGGGATCATCCAGAACAAGGCGCATCATGCGACGGGGCAGGACGAGAAGTACAAGGTGCTGACGGCACCGGAGATTCGCATCGACACGGGTCATGGGTCGAAGGCGGCGGTGGAGGCGGCGGGGATTTCGATAGGGACGCCGGTGGTGTATCGGGGTCAGGTGGTGGAGTTGGCTGGGGGGCGGATTGCTGGAACCTCGGTCGATGACCGGGCGGGCTGTGCGGTGCTGTTGGAACTGGCGCGGGCGCTGGTGGGGCGCGCAGGACCGACGGTGCATCTGGTCTGGTCGGTGCAGGAGGAGTTCAATTTGCGCGGGGCGGTGGTGGCGGCGCAGGTGTTGCAGCCGGAGATTGCCTTGCAGATTGACCTGATGCTGGCCTGCGACACGCCGGATATGGCGGACCGGGGTGAGATGGTTTTGGGCGGGGGGCCGGGGATCAGCCTGTATTCCTTCCACGGGCGGGGGACGCTGAACGGGGTTATTCCGCATCCGGCATTGGTACGACTGATGGAGGAGACGGCGGCGGCGGAGGGGATTGCGTTGCAACGCTCGGCGCAGGTCGGGGTGTTGACGGACCTGTCCTATATCCAGACGCTGGGCGCGGGGGTGGCGTCTTTGGATGTGGGCTTCCCCATGCGCCATTCGCATTCGGCGGTGGAGTGTTGTGACCTGGCCGATCTGGAGGGGTTGGTGCATCTGCTGACGGCGGCGCTGGCGCGCATTCCGGCGGGCATGCGGTTGGAAAGGGGCTGACATGTATACGCTGGGCGTGGATATCGGGACCTTTGAGAGCAAGGGCGTGCTGGTCGATCATCAGGGCCGGATCGTGGCGCAGGCGGCGCGGGGGCATGAGATGATCGTGCCGCGTGCAGGCTGGGCCGAGCATAGGGCGGAGGAGGATTGGTGGGGCGATTTTATCTTTATCACCAAGGCTTTGCTGAAGGGGGTTGATCCGGCGCTGGTCAAGGCAGTGGCCTGTTCGGCGATTGGGCCTTGTATGCTTCCGGTGGATGCAGGCGGGGCACCGTTGATGAACGGGGTTCTGTATGGGGTGGACACCCGGGCGAGTGCCGAAATTGCGTTGTTGAACAGCGAGTTGGGGGAAGATGTTATTCTTGCCCGCTGTGGTAATGCGTTGACCTCGCAATCGGTGGGGCCGAAGGTTCTTTGGTTGAAGCGCAACCATCCGGATGTCTGGAAAAAGACAGCGAAAATAGTGACTTCCACGACGTTCCTGACGCATCGGTTGACCGGGCGGTATGTGATTGATCACTATACGGCGGCGAACTTTTCCCCGCTTTATGACATCAACACCCAGGATTGGTGCGATCTGGGCGGGATTTGCGGGCGGGAGATGCTGCCCGACCTGATGTGGTCGACCGAGATTGCGGGGCATGTGACCGAAGGTGCGGCGGCGGTGACGGGGTTGGCGGTGGGCACGCCGGTGACGTGCGGCACGATTGACGCGGCGGC
>CAMDHB010000290.1 GCA_945897655.1 Pseudorhodobacter antarcticus | reverse complement strand
GGCAATCCGGTCAAGGGCGTGATCCTTGTCACCCTTGCCGTCATGCTGTTCGCAATGGCCGATGTTCTGACCAAACACCTGACCATGCTGTACGCCGTGCCCTTGGTCGTTGCCCTCCGCTATCTGGTCAATCTGGTGATGTTGGTGGTCGCGCTCGGCCCCAAACACGGCCGCGCCTTGTTTGCCACCCAGCGCACCGGGTTGGTGATTCTGCGCGGCAGTTGCCTGGCCGCCGCGTCACTGACCATGGGCATTGCCCTGCGCTATATGCCCGTGGGCGAAACCGTGGCCATCGTCTACATCGCGCCCATTCTGGTGATGATTCTGGCTGCAAGCCTTCTGGGCGAAAAGGTCAGCATTGCCGGCTGGACCGGCGCTGTCCTCGGGTTTCTGGGCGTCTTGCTGATCATGCGCCCCGGCGCGGGGCTTGATCCCATCGGCGTTGCCTTTGCCCTGATCAATGCCGTCTTCGGCGCGGGCTACCACCTTCTGACCCGCGTCCTGTCCAAAACCGAAACCACCGTCGCCCTGTTGGTCAATACCGCCATGGTCGGCACTGTCGCCTTTGGCACCATCCTGCTGTTTACCGGCCTTGGGCCGCTGCCCATTGGCGTGGACTGGGCCTTTCTGCTGGGCCTGGGCTTCCTTGCCACCATCGGCCACTTCCTGTTCACCGCCGCCTACCGCGAGGCACCGGCCTCCCTGCTGGCCCCGGTGAACTACATGCACCTTGTCTGGGCGGGTATTCTGGGCTGGATCGTGTTTGACCACGCACCCGACGCGATCAGCATCTTTGGCATGGCCCTTGTCGCCGTCGCAGGCATCGCCGTCGCCCTGCGCGCCAGCTTTGCCAAACCTCAACCGGCCGAGATGACATAAAGCTTTCTGACCCGCTGGATCACCCGCCACTCACCCTTCCAACCCAAGGGCAGGTTGATGGCATCGCCCGCGCCCAACCGCTGCGTGCGGCCATCGGCATGGGTCATCTCGACCTCACCGCTGATGAAATGGCAAAACTCGGATGTCTTGCTGCGATCCGCCGTAAACCGCCCTTCGGTGCATTCCCAAACGCCGATCTCGGTGCGCCCGTCCGCTGTGGTCGCCAGTGTCACCGACGCCTCAACCTGACCCCCTTCAAGGCTGGTGGGCTTGGGTGCAAAGGGGCCAAGGTCCATCGTGGCAAGGCCGGTAAAGCAAGACAGGTCGATCATTCCGGGTTCACTCCAAAAGTTGAAATGTGGTTAACGAAAAACGGTATCACATTGATTTCGAGGTATTTTCAACTTTGTCCACATGTGGACACGTCCCGCAACCCATCCATCACGCTGACCAAAGCCTCCGAAATCCCCGGCTCAGACAGGGCATGCCCGGCCAGCGGAACCAACCGCAGATCGGCCTTTTCCCAGCCCTCCACCAGCTTCCAGGCCGATATCGGCGGGCAAATCATATCCAGCCGCCCCTGCACGACCGAGGCCGGAATATGCTCGATCCGGTGCCTCTCCGCCATGATCCAACCATCCCTTTCCAGAAACCCACCATTCTGAAAGTAATGATTTTCCAGCCGGGCAAAGGCCCGCGCATAATCGGACGGCCCCTCCCCCATTGGCCCATCATGGGAAACCGAGGCGAGCGCGTTTTCCCAATTCGACCAAACCCGCCCCACCCGGCTTTCCTCACCCAGATTGCCGCTGAACAGCCGCCGATGATAGGCCCCGATCAGATCACCCCGCTCCTCCTCCGGAATGGGGGCCAGAAACTGCTGCCACAGGTCAGGAAAGAACACCCCCGCGCCGCCCCCGTAAAACCAGTCCAACTCGGCCTGCGTCATCAAGAACACCCCGCGCAGCACCAGATGCCGCACATGTGTGGGATGGGAAATCGCGTAAACCAACGCCAGCGTGGCACCCCACGACCCGCCGAACAGGATGAACCGGTCAATCCCGATTAGCCCGCGGATCAGTTCAATATCCGCCACCAGATCCCATGTCGTGTTCGCCTCAACCATCGCATGTGGCCGCGACCGTCCACAGCCCCGCTGATCAAACAGGATGACGCGGTACACCTCCGGGTCAAAATACCGCCGCATCGCCGGGCTGCACCCACCCCCCGGCCCACCATGCAGTACCAGAACCGGTATCCCGTCCGGGTTGCCACATTGCTCGACATATACCCGGTGCCCATACCCGACATCCAGCATGCGCTGATCGAAAGGCTCGACCGGCGGGTAAAGATATTCAACTGCGCGTTTTGGGCCTGATCTGTGATCCATTCACCCTATATATCCCAGCAATCGCCGACTGACACTGAAATCGAAGGACCAGCCCCATGCAAACCACCATTGACCCCGCCGAGGTCGCCAAGTTCGAAGCGATGGCCGCCGAATGGTGGAACCCCAATGGCAAGTTTCGCCCCCTGCATCTGATGAACCCCTGCCGTCTGGACTACATCACCACCCAGATCGCAGCCGAATACGGGCGCGACCTGAAGCAACCCCAACCCTTCGCCGGCTTGCGCATCCTCGATATCGGCTGCGGCGGGGGGCTCCTCTCGGAACCGATGGCCCGTCTGGGCGCCACCGTCGTCGGCGCCGACGCCGCCCCCCGCAACATTCCCGTGGCGCAGGTTCACGCCGTGTCCCAAGGCCTGACCATCGACTACCGCCACACCACAGCCGAGGACCTTGCCGCTGCAGGTGAACAGTTCGACGTCGTCCTGAACATGGAGGTGGTCGAGCACGTCTCCGCCCCCCAAGCCTATCTGACCGCCTGCCGCGACCTGCTGAAACCGGGCGGCGTGATGATCTGCTCGACTCTCAACCGCAACCCGAAAAGCTTTGTCATGGCCATAATTGGGGCCGAATGGGTCATGCGCTGGCTGCCCAAGGGCACGCATGACTGGCAGAAGTTCATCACCCCGGATGAACTCTATACCCTCATCGAAAAGGCTGGCCTTGACCCGGTGGATCGCAAGGGCATGGTGTTCAACCCTGTCAACTGGGGCTGGTCCCTGTCGACGCGCGATCTGTCGTGCAACTATGTCACGACCAGCCTGCGGCGGAGTTGAGGGCGGGTCGTTAGCGCTCAACCTATAGAGCGATTAACGAAAGATGGGCGACCTACAAACCACCTACAATCGGCCTAGGAAGGGTCTACGGTTTGTGTAGGTGCCGCGCGGGGGCGAATCGGGTTAACGCGGCCTTCTTTCTTCGTGAATTGCCCAAAGCAATTCGCGACGGGCCCGACCGCCCCCCGGGCGGGCCCGTTCCGGCCCCACCCGCGGTCTGTCCCGTCACGAACCGCTTTTGCCGCCGCATCAGGTTGAACCGCTGCAATGCCGTCGCCTTGCGGCTCTCGGCATGGGACCGGGCAGTCGTCCACTGGACGACTGCCTTTTCGGCCCCGGGCTTAGCTGCTGATCTGGTCGATCTTGGCCAACTCGTCATCCGTGAAGGACAGGTTGCGGATGGCGCCGACGCAATCGCTCACCTGTTCGGGCTTGGACGCGCCGATCAGGGCCGAGGTGATGCCACCGCCCCGCAGCACCCAAGCCAAGGCCATCTGCGCCAAGGTCTGACCGCGACCCTCGGCCATCTCATGCAAGGCCCGCACCTTGGCGATCTTGGCATCCGAAATAGCGTCGGGGTTCAGGCTTTTGCCCTGCGAAGCGCGGCTGCCTGCGGGAATGCCCTTCAGATATTTGTTCGTCAGCACCCCTTGGGCCAAGGGCAGGAAGGCAATCGAGCCAATCCCCAGATCGTGCAACGTGTCCTTCAGCCCATCCCGTTCGACCCAGCGTTCAAAGATGTTGTAGCTGGGCTGATGAATGACCATCGGCGTGCCAAGGTCCTTCAAGATCGCTGCGGCCCGCCGGGTTTGTTCGCTGTTATAGGTCGTGACCCCCGCGTACAGCGCCCGGCCAGAGCGGACGATGTAATCCAAAGCGCCCATCGTTTCTTCCAATGGAGTCTCCGGGTCGAACCGGTGGGAATAGAAGATGTCGAAATAGTCCAGACCCGTCCGCTTCAGGCTTTGGTCACAGGAGGCGACCATGTATTTTCGGCTGCCCCACTCGCCATAGGGGCCGTTCCACATGTGATAGCCCGCCTTGGATGAGATGATCAGTTCATCCCGGAAATCGCGCAGGTCGTTCCGCATGATCTCGCCAAAGGCCACTTCGGCGGAACCGGGGGGCGGGCCATAGTTGTTGGCGATGTCGAAATGAGTGATCCCGGCGTCAAAGGCGGTCTGGATGATGGAACGCTTGGTCTGGTGGGGCGTGTCCTCGCCAAAGTTGTGCCACAGGCCCAGCGATATTGCGGGCAGCTTCAACCCTGACTTGCCAAGGCGGTTGTAGATCATGCTGTCATAGCGGGTGTCGGCGGGGTGATAGGTCATGGCGGGTCCTTGTGGCGGCGTCCTGCCAACACTTTCACTTTGGTGGGCGGAATTCCAGCCTGATCGCTATTTCGCCAAGGGCTGATGGGTGACATTGCCCTTTGCGGCTGGTTAAGGGATAGTTCGCTGGACTGTCTGCATTCCGGAACATGATGGCCCGTCTTTTCCCCCATTCGCCCGTGCTGGCCCTTGCGCTGGTGCTGTCCCTGACCGG
>CAMDHB010000289.1 GCA_945897655.1 Pseudorhodobacter antarcticus | reverse complement strand
CGCGAGTCAAGGCGGTTGCACGGGGGGCGGGCAGGCATGTCAGGCAGCAGCGGACGCGGGCGGTTTGGCCAGGAAGAGATCATCTTCGCGATTGCCGTGATCGTGTTTGGCGTGTTCTCGGTTATGGTTCCCGATTTCCTGTCGGCGGGCAATATTGTGTCGATGGTGCAAAGCGTGTCGGTGCTGGGAATTTTGGGCCTGGGCATGGCGATCACCATTCTGGGCCGGGGGGTTGACCTGTCGATGGTCGCCTCGATGTCGGTGGCGATTGCATGGATGCTGGTGCAACTGAACGCTGGTGCGCCGTTGGTGCAGGCATTGCCGATGGCGATTGCTTTCAGCGTTCTCGTCGGCATCATCAACGGGGTCCTGGTGGCCTATGTCGAGATTCCAGCAATTTTTGCAACCTTGGCGATAGGGGTTACGGTTTACGGGTTTGGCAAGTTCTTCCTGGTCGAATCGGATGTGAACCACCTGCCCGAAGCATGGCGCTGGTTGGCGGATATGGTGGCGGCGCGGCCATTGGGCGTGCCGGTGCCGGTGATTGCCTTTCTGGGCTGTGCGGCCGTGGCGCATCTGGGCCTGCGCTATCTGCGCGACGGGCGGTTCATCTATGCGATGGGCGACAATCCCATTGCCGCCCGCACGACCGGGGTTCCGGTGCGGGTGATGATGGTGCTGCAATATGTCATCTCGGCGTTGATCGCACTGCTGGCGGGGCTGATCATGACCATGCTGGTGACCAGCATGAACACCCGGATCGTGTCGGGCACGCTGGTTTACGATGTCATTCTGGTCGTCGTTCTGGGCGGCATATCGCTGTCGGGCGGGCGCGGCGGCATCCTGAGCGTGGTGGTGGGCACCCTGCTGATCGGAATCATGCTGAACGGCATGACCATGCTGAACCTGACCTACACCGCCCAGAACGTCATCAAGGCGCTGATCCTGTTGTTGGCGCTGGTGCTGGATACGCTGATCAACCCGCGCGACGAACAGACGGCGCAGCAGGGAGATATCTGACCCCGGATCGGGGCTGACACTGGAAGATCAATCAAGGGAGGAAACCTGATGGATTACAAGAAGATAGTGAAGATGGGGCTGGCTTGTGCGGTTCTGTCAATGACAGCGGGTGTGGCCTTGGCGCAGGACTCGGTTGCGCCCGGCTATTATGAAGCGTTGAAGGGTAAGAAGGTGGGCTTTGTGCCGATCTCGATGGGTTTTGACCTGACGCAAGGCTGGCTGGCGGGGATGCAGCGGCAAGCGAATGAACTGGGGTACGAGATCATCGTGCGCGACCCGAACTGGAGCGTGGAATCGGGCATTCAGGCCATCACCTCGTTGATCGAGGAGGCGCCGGACCTGTTGATCATCCAGAACAACGACAACCAGTCCTATAACCGTTTGGTCCAGCAGGCCGCTGCCGCTGGCATCCCGGTCATTCAGGTGCAGCAAAGTGTCGAGACCAAGTCGGACGCTTATATCGGCCCCGATTGGTTCAACATCGGCACGGTGACGGCGCAGGCTTTGGTCGACAAGTGCGGTGCGGGCACGTCTGGCAAGATCGCCGTGGTTGAGGGGGCAACAGCAGCTCCGGCGTCGATCCTGATGAAGGCCGGGATCGAGGCGCTGGTGGCCCAGCACCCCGAGGTCAAGATCGTGTCCAGTCAGGCGGCGGATTGGGATGCGTCCAAGGCCTTTGCCATCACCGCGACGGTTCTGCAGCAAAACCCCGACCTGTGCGGTATCGCCGGGTTCTGGGATGTGGCGGATACCGGCACGGCGGGGGCGATCCGCGAGGCGGGGCTGGAGGGCAAGGTTGTCTTGGCCACTTCGGGTGGGGGCAGCCGGGATGCGGGCTGCGCCAAGGTCACATCGGGCGAATTTGCGGTCTATCACAGCTATAATGTGGCCGGTCAGGCGCGCGATCTGAACGATGCGATCAAGATGCTGTTGCAGGCCAATTTGCCCGCGGGTTCGGCCCCGTTTGCGCTGCTGAGCCCGTTGGTGCAGGTGACCAAGGACAACATGACCCCGTCGTCATGCTGGACCCTGGACGAGATCGGCAAGACCGGCGGTTGATCTGACATATGCCGGGCGGGTTGCGGCCCGCCCGGCATTTTTATGGACCCAATGGAAGCAGGCATGGCAAGCGACCTTTTCACCCGCTGGCGATACAAACTTGTCCCGGACAAGATCGTAGGCGAGATCCTGTCGAAATCATGGGTCGATAACGCCATCCCCTTTCTGTTCCTGATGATCGCGCTGGCCGTCTTTGGTGCGCTGCTGCCCAGCATGTTCACCGCAGGCAGCATGAGCGGGATGACCCGGACGGCGGGTGAATATCTGCTGGTGGCGCTGGGACTGACGATTGTGATCATGGCGGGTGGGATTGACCTGTCGGTCGGGTCGGTTTTTGCGCTCGCGAACCTGTCGATGCTGGCGCTCGGCGGGGTTGTGGGCCTGCCGTGGGGCGTGGCTGCGCTGGTGGTGCTGGCAATGGGCGGGCTGATCGGGTTGGTCAACGGGGTGCTGATTGGCTATCTGCGGCTGCGGGCGTTTCTGACGACGCTGGTCATGCTGATCATCGTGCGGGCGGTGACGGATACGTTGCTGCTGTCCTACTCCAAAGACATCACCAGCGTTCAAATCATGAGTCCGGTCTGGGAATTTCTGGCCTTCAAGACCGTGTTTGGCGTGGCCCCCAGCTTTCTGGTGGCTTTGGCACTGGCCGCTCTGGCGCATTTCGTGCTGACCCGGTTGCGGCCCGGATGGCATATTCTGGCGGTCGGCGGATCGCGGCGTGCGGCGCATAATGCGGGCATCGACGTGCGGCGGACGGTGTGTCTGACCTATGTGATTTCGGGTGCGTTGGCGGCGGCTGCGGGGATATTTTATGCAGCTAGACTGGCCAGTCTGGGTAATGACACTGGCCTTGGGCTGGAGATTACCATTCTGACGGCGGTCGTTTTGGGCGGCACCAGTCTGGGTGGCGGGCGTGGGTCGGTGTTCAAGACTGTGCTGGGCGTGATCATCGTGGTGATCATCACCAACAGCCTGATCCGGCTGGGCCTGCGTTCGGGGGCATCGTCTCTGGTTTTGGGGACGATCCTGCTGATGGCCGTGGCGATTGATGTGCGCTGGCTGAAGAACCGGGCCAAACTGCTGGCACGGTCCTATGTCGCGCCCACCTATTTCGCTTTGCCGCCGCTGCAAAAGGTCAGCCGCGCGCCGGATACGCCCTATGCGATCAATGACCTGTTGTCGGATGCCGAGCCGATTGGTGTGGGTCAGGTCGACGGCCCCGAGGATGTGATCTTGGACGCCGAGGGGAACCTGTATTGCGGCAGCCGGGACGGCGACATCATCCGGTTTCTGGCCCCCGACCATAAGGTGCGCGAGGTTTATGTGCATATCGGCGGGTCCACCTTGGGACTGGCCTTTGACCGAGATGGCAGTTTGCTGGTCTGCGTGGGGGGGATGGGTCTGTACAAGGTCACCCGCGCCCGCGAGGTGATCAAGCTGTCGGATGAAACCACCCGGTCGTGGCTGTCGATTGTCGATGACAGCCGGATGAGGCTGGCCGACGATCTGGATATTGCGCCGGATGGGCGGGTCTTTTTCTCGGAAGCGACGATCCGGTATGAAATGCACGACTGGATCATTGACGCGCTGGAGGGGCGCGGCAATGGGCGGATCATCTGTTACGATCCGCGCGACGGGTCATCGCGCACGGTTCTGTCGAGGCGACAATTTCCGAACGGGATTTGCATGGTGCCGGATGGACAATCCTTCCTGTTTGCCGAAACCTGGGGCTGTCGGATCAGCCGCTTTTACTATGACGGGCCAAAGCGGGGCCGGGTTGAGGCGGTTATTCCCGATCTGCCGGGGTATCCTGATAACATCAACCTCGCTTCGGACGGCAATTTCTGGTGCGGTATCATCGGGATGCGCGCCCCCGCCTTTGACCTGGCGCAGAAGATGCCCAAGTTCCGCAAGCATATGGTTATGCAGATCGCGCGCGATGAGTGGCTGTATCCCAACATGAACACCGGCGGGGTGATCAAGTTCGATCTGTCGGGCAAGATTGTGCAATCGCTGTGGGATGGGGTGGGCGAGCGGCATCCGCAGGTCACCTCGATCCGCGAGCACAAGGGGTATCTGTATCTGGGCGGCATCTTCAACAACCGGATCGGGCGCTATAAAATCCCCGGGGCCGACCCGGAGTGGACGGGACCGGGCGCCTATTGGGGGGCCAAGCCTTGATCGGTTGGGTCACAGACCGGATTGACCGGTTCCGCGGGCGGGGAGCCTATGCCGCGACAGTGCCGCCGATGGACGGGGCGCTGCGGCCCAACACAAGGCTGGAAGAGGCGGATGTGGTGGCGCGGATCGCGGCGCCGGACAATCTGGTAGTGTACCGGGGGCAGGTGCTGTTTTCCTCGGGCGCCACGATCATGGCGCTGGATTTGGCCAGCGGTGCGATGACGGACTGGCGGCGCTGTCCAACCGAGGTGTCGGCGCTGGCAGTTCAAGGGGAGACTTTGGCCATTGGGCTGACGGATGGCAGTTTGATTTTGGCGGGGGACAGTGACAGGACGGTCAAGGCACCG
>CAMDHB010000288.1 GCA_945897655.1 Pseudorhodobacter antarcticus | reverse complement strand
GCCCCAGGCTCAGTTCCCGGATCAGCGCGTTCTGATTCACCAGACTGCCACGCGCCGTGTTGATCAGCGTACCACCATCCCGCATCAGGGCCAGTCGGCGCGCGTCAATCATGTGGTGGGTCTGGTCAAGTGCTGGGGCATGCAGCGTCACAATATCGCAGCACCGCATCACCTCATCCAGCTTGACATTGCGAACACCCAAGGCACGTGCTTCAGTATCGGTCAGATAGGGGTCATGAACGATGACATCCAGATCAAAGGGACGCAGCAACTCCAACACGCGCCGCCCGATCCGTGACAGGCCAACGATCCCGACTGTCTTTCGTCTGTTGCCAACCGTCGACCCGGTGAACTGCTGGACCTGAAGGCGATTGCGCCTCTCGCGGTACATGTCGCGAAAGCCAAAGACATTCTTGTTGGCAAACAGAATGGCGGCAAGCGTGAACTCCGCCACGGGAATGGCATTGGCGGCCGCTGCGTTCGTGACAAGAATACCCGCCTCGAACACCTCGGGCCTCACAAATCCCTTCACGGACCCCGCAGCATGGGCCACCAACCGCAGGTTCGGCGCCTGTGCAAGGACCAACCGGTCAATCACCGGGCATCCCCAACCGGTCATCAGAACGTTGACCTGTGACAGGTTTGCCAGGGCCCTGCTGTCGGCAAAACTCTCCATCGGCACTGGGTCAATCACGTCACAGAAAGATTGCAACCGCACCACCTGGTCAGCCAAGATCAAGTCCCCGGCATGTGCAGGGTCGAACGCAAAGGACAGACTTGGTCGATTCGGCGCTGCCGCATCTGTGGTCCCGAACTTCAATATTCCGCCTCCGAACGCTTGGCCCCTTGCGGGCCGTCACGACGCTGCCCCAATGACTGGCCTGCAGATGTACCTGAAATGATCGTTACAGTAAGGACCCATTTGCTGATCGCTGCACAAAGTGCTTTCTGTTGGCGCCCAAGTCATGGTGTCTGGGTCGGGAATGGTCGGAATGTTTTGGGTGGGGGCGCGGCATGAAGCGGCTTGGAAATGCGACGATGGATCTGTTGCCAGCGGCTGTGCAGCGCCCACAGTTCGACCGCGCCAAGCTTCGCACAGGGATCGTTCATCTGGGGGTTGGGGCCTTTCACCGCGCCCATCAGGCTGTTTTCACCGATGATTGCCTGAATGCAGGCGACATGGCTTGGGGAATTACCGCAGCCTCCTTGCGCCAACCGGATACACACGATGCCCTCGCACCTCAGGACGGGCTTTACACCCTTAGCCTGCGCCAGAATGAAAGCCAAACCCTGCGCGTCGTCGGGTCCATCGGGCAGATCCTGGTGGCACCGCAAGATCCGCAGGCCTTGATCGCCGCCATGACCAACCCGGACGTTCGGATTGTCTCCATGACAATCACGGAAAAAGGCTACGCGGCCGATGTCGCAACGGGCGATCTGCGGCTGGATGACCCGGCCATCCAGCACGACCTTGCCCATCCTGATACCCCCCGAACTGCGTTCTGCCTGCTGATGCATGCACTTCGCCAACGGCGTGCGGCGGGACACAAACCCTTTGCGGTTCTATCATGTGACAATCTGCCCGGAAACGGCCACCTCCTTCAACGCGTTCTGGGCCAGTTCGCCCATGTTCAGGACCCCGCCTTGGCCCAGTTCATCGCGGATGAGGTTGCCTGCCCCTCCTGCATGGTTGACCGGATTGTCCCTGCCACCACCGATGCCGACCGCACTGCGATCTCGGCTCGTCTGGGATTGCAGGACGCTTGGCCCGTCGTGGCCGAGCCCTTCTTTCAATGGGTGATCGAGGATAACTTTCCAGATGGCCGACCAGAGTGGGAACGCTCTGGCGTTGAATTCGTCTCTAACGTCGCCCCGTATGAGGCCATGAAACTTCGCCTCTTGAACGGCGCGCACACAACAATCGCCGCAATGGGTCGCGTCAGCGGGTATCAGACCGTGGCAGATGCCATCCAAAACCCGGTCATCCGGGCATTTCTGGCCGCCTATTGGGCAGAAGTGACACCAACGATCGCACCGGGCATTGATGTGCCCGACTATACAAGGCGGCTGTTGGCCCGGTTTGACAACACTGCCTTGCACCACAAGACCGCACAGATCGCCACCGACGCCAGCCTGAAGGTGCCCCAACGTATCATCGCTCCCCTGCGCGCTTTGGTGGGCATAGGACGTCCGGCACCCCTCCTGTCATTCGCCTTGGCCGCATGGATCAGGTCATGCGAAGGGACTGACCAGACCGGGGCCGCCATGCCGATGAATGACCCGCGCCTGCAGGCCTGGTCGGCCAGGCCCGGACCTGACTCCTCGGCCCTGGACACTGTTCGGGCCTTCACGTCCCATGAACCCGTTTTCGGACCGCAGGGGCTGGATCCTGCCAGCTTCATATTCGTGCAAGAGGCACTATCCGATATCCGCAAACTCGGTTTGCTTCCGGCGGCCGCGCTGCGTTTGTCACGATCGGCCTGATCAAGGGCGCGCACCGTCAATTCGTGGATCAACGGCCCATCACAACCAAGGGCAGGATGGGCCGCCAATCATGCACGACAGGACAAAGACAAGGCGACCAGCCTGTCCCGTCAGCCTTCGTTGGCTTGCCGGATCTTGTTGGCGGCTTCCTTGTCGAACGTCACGCCATTTGCCTCAAACAGCGCGTCCAACTCACCCGACAGCGTCATCTCGGTGACGATGTCACAACCGCCCACGAACTCGCCCTTGACGTAAAGCTGCGGAATGGTCGGCCAGTCCGAAAAATCCTTGATCCCCTGACGTATTTCCGGATCGGCCAGCACGTTCACATCGGCAAACTCGACGCCCATGTAATTCAGCACCCCGGCCACGCGGCTGGAAAAGCCGCACTGCGGCATCATCTTGGTGCCCTTCATGAACAAAACGACGTCGTTCTTGGTCACGGTATCCTTGATCTGGTCAGCTGCGCTCATCTCTCTCATCCTTCATTTATTCGGGGGCTTTGGTGGTCAGGGCCAACGCATGCAACTCGCCATGTGCGCCGTCCATCTTGCCCTTCAGGCTGGCATAGACCGCGCGCTGTTGTTGGACCCGGTTCATGCCCTTGAAACTGGCGTCAATCACTTCCGCCGCCCAATGGTTGCCGTCCCCGGCCAGATCGGTGATCGTGATCTTGGCGGCAGGAAAGCTGGCGCGGATCAGGTCCTCAATGTCTTGGGCTTGCATGGCCATGAAAACGCTCCTTCGGTTCGGCATCGAATGTAGGGCCGGGGCAGGGGCACCGCAAGGGCGGATCAACGCCCCTTCAGCGCCTGCCATTCATCGCGCAACATGCCGTACATCACCAGATCGACGTTCCGCCCCAGCACGGGCCGAAACCACTGCGACCTAAGCCGCCCCTCAACCTGATAGCCCGCCGCCACATAAACCCGGTGCGCCCGCAGGTTCTCGCCCGAGGCATCCAGCCACACCCGCGCAGCGCCAATCCGTTCAAAGGCATGATCCGTCAGCGCCTGCACAAAGGCGGCACCACCCCCGCCATTCACCCGCGCCAGTGCCAGCCGGAACAACTCGACCGCACCTGACGGATCGCCAATCTGGCGGAACACCGCAAACCCCGCCCGGTCGCCCCAGATCAGCATCTGCACCGTCGGGTCCGCCACCCAACGCGCCAGCCCCGCCTCATCGGTATCACCGACAAAGGGCGCATAGGCCGGATCGCTGGTCAGCCCCCGGATGAACCCGAAATCTGCCGCCGTGGCGGGGCGCAGCATCATTCCACCGCCCGCGCGAATGCGCTGCGATAGCTGATCGACAGCGCCTTCAGCGTCGCCTCGTCTGACCCAAACCGCACGACGGCCCCGCCAAAACGGCCAACCCGTGCCGCCGGAACCCCGGCCTCTGCCGCCCGCGCCAGCAGCTTGGCCGCTTGCCCCTCGCCACAAGCCAGCAGATACCGCGCCTGATCCTCGCCATACAGCGTCGCAATATCGCCCGCGTCCAGCACCACCCCCAGACCCGCCCCTTCGGCCATTTCGAACGCGGCCAACCCCAGCCCACCATCCGACAAATCGCGGCATGCCCGCAGCGCCCGCCCATTGGCCCGGATGAACTCGCCATTCCGGCGCTCGGCCACCAGATCAACCGGCGGCGCATCGCCCGCCTCGATCCCGAACGCCTCGGCCAACAGCGCCGATTGCCCCAGATGGCCCAGCGTCGCGCCAATCAACACCGCCACATCGCCCTCGGCAGGCTCACCGGCAATCAACTCCCCCAGATCCGCCAAGATCCCCACCGCCCCAATCGTCGGCGTTGGCATGATCCCCTTGCCATCCGTCTCGTTGTACAGGCTCACATTCCCCGACACGATGGGCATGTCCAGCGCGATACAGGCCGCCCCAATCCCGCGCAAAGCCCCCACCAACTGCCCCATGATCTCGGGCTTTTCGGGGTTGCCGAAGTTGAGGTTGTCCGTCGTGGCCAACGGCTTGGCCCCCACACTAACCAGATTGCGATAGGCCTCCGCCACGGCCTGCTTGCCACCCTCGAACGGGTTGGCCATCACATAGCGCGGCGTGACATCGCTGGTGAAGGCCAGCGCCTTGCCCGTGCCATGCACCCGCACCACGCCCGC
>CAMDHB010000287.1 GCA_945897655.1 Pseudorhodobacter antarcticus | reverse complement strand
GTGGCCGGGTTCGGGGTGGATTCGGTCTGAATGAACATGGGCAGAACTCCTGACTATTCCAGTCGGATATGCGCCTTGGGGGTCCGAAAGTCAAGATTGGAATGGTTCTAAGGGTTTGCGCCGCTGCCAGCGCAGGTCGACAAAACTTTTCGAAAAGTTTTGCAAATTTCTTCGAAGAAATTTGGAGCGGCGCAATCGGCAATCGTGAGCGACAAACCTTACCAGAATGGTTAACAAAAAAGACTAAAGTATTGAAAATAAGTGATATTCCAAAGTGTCCACATGTGGACACGTCAGGTGATGCTCTCCAGCCTCTCCTTGCTCATATCCCCCGGAACGATCGTGATGGGAACGGGCAGGCTGCCCGATGACCGGGTCAAGGCCGTGACCAGCGGCCCCGGCCCGCTCTTGTCAGACCCCGCCCCCAAGACCAGAACCCCCACCGACCCATCTTCCCGGACCTGCGCCAGAATCTCTGTGACCGGGTCGCCCTCGCGGATCACAAGCTCCGGGTTGACCCCCTGCTTGTCCCGCATCCATTTCGCAAACACCTCGAAATGCGCCTCGATCCTCTCGCGCGCCTCGGCCCGCATGAGGTCAGCCACCCCCATCCAGTGCTGAAACTCCTCGGGCGGGATGATCGACAGAATCTGCACCCCACCCCCCGTGCGCGCCGCCCTTAGCGCCGCGAATCGCATCGCATTCAGACATTCCCGCGTGTCATCCAGCACAACCAGAAACTTGCGCATCAAAGGCTCCCTCGCAGCCGTCCTAAACCTGCCCGGCCGCCCAGTCCAGATAAAGCCGCCTGACACGGTCTGTCATGGCGCGGGTCCGGTAGGTGGTGTCATCAAACGCCTTGACGGCCGTTACCTTGGCAAAGTTGCCCGACAGAAAGATTTCATCGGCGGCATGGGCGTCGTCAAAGGTCAGGACAGTCTCGACCACCTCCACCCCATCAGCCCGCAAGTTCGCGATGTGGCGGGCGCGGGTGATCCCGGCCAGAAACGTTCCATTCGGAACGGGTGTGAACACCACCCCATCCTTGACGAGGAAAACGTTCGCTGTCGCAGACTCAGCCAAGTTGCCTAAAGCGTCGGCGACCAAAGCGTTGCCGAACCCCTTGGCCTGCGCCTCGACCAACATGCGGGCATTGTTCGGATACAGACACCCCGCCTTGGCATTGCAGACCGCATCTTCCAGCACCGGCCTGCGGAAACGGGTACGGGTCACGGTGGTGGCAAAGGTTGCGGGGGGCATCGGCACCGCTTCCAGCGAGATGGCGAACCCGGTCGCCCCCATCATCGGCGCGATCCCGAGGTCGGAGCCATGGAGGGCCCAGTACATTGGTCGGACATAGACCGCCTGCTCTGGGGTGTAGTTTTCCAGCCCCTCGCGGATGATGGCCACCATGTCAGGGCCCTCGCAGGTCGGGGTAATCATCATCGCTTCGGCTGATCGGTTCAGCCGGGCGCAGTGCAGGGCGAGGTCGGGGCAGAGGCCGTCGAAGTAGCGAGCACCATCGAAGACCGAGGAGCCCTGCCAGATGCCGTGGTCAGCCGCCTTCATCACGGGCAAGTCGCCCTCGTGCCAGCGTCCCTCCCAATAGGTGCGGATCGATGTTCCGAATGCCATGCCAGCCTCCTTCTTTGTGCCGGTTAAAGCACTGACCCGGTCTGACAGGAAGGGGGGGCGGTCAAAGGACAGCGAAAGGCCGCCGTTTGCAGCCCGAACCGACAAAAAAGGGCCCCTGAACCGGGACGGGTTCAGAGGCCGAAATCCGGGATGGGATGTATTGCCCAGCTGCGGGGACAGTGCGGGCACCCGGGTAAGGAGGGACAATGAGCCCCCCGGGTAGACGGTCGCATGGCAATGAATCGGTTTCGTGACGGAGCGTCCGGATCTGTACGCACGTCAAACCAATTCCACGTAAATTTAATATAAATCAATAAGTTAATGGATAGAACGGTTTTCGGCTAATCGAAGCGAAAGGGTGATTCACACCCGGATCGAACGGCGTAGAAACCGCCGCATTAGGGAATCGGTTGTTGTGCCGATCAAGCTCGCGGCAGCTGCTGCGAGGGTCGCAAAGCTGGCTAAGAGCCAGTTCGCCATGTCAGACGCCCGCAACGTCGCACGAAACAGACGGGCCTTGCCCAGAACCTCGGCATTGGCCAACAGGCGCGGGCCAAGGGCTCTGGCGGTTTTGGCCAGACGTTCGGCATCGATAGCATTATCCACCATCGGCAGCAGATGAAGGGCAGTGGTCACATCGGTTTTGTCCGCGACGTCACCAAGCGCCTTCGCTATGCGGGTGATTTCGGCAAAATCCTCCACCCTAACGGCAGCGCGGACGGCGTCCAGTGACCGCGCATCTGACAGCCTTGTCCAGTTCACCCCACGCAAAATCGCGGTTTCAAAGATGCCCAGCAGGGGTCGCGACACCCGACCCATCTTGAGCGCGGTTTTCATCAGACCCGCCCCGGCCTTGACGACCAAACTGCTGCCGCCCGTGGTCAGGACCGCCGCCGTGGCGCCCAGCCCCACAATTGACAGCGCAAGGTCAACCGTGTCGACATCGGTTCCCAAGGCATAGGCCGAGGCGGCCTTGCCGATGCCCAAGACATCGCCAATCGGCGTCAGGTTCACCGGGGCCTGACAGACAAATACCTCGGTCAGGGAACAAGACGTGCTGTCCATCAGACAAGCGGCGCAAGAGCCTGCGGTTGCCAGTAATCCGTGATCCTGTTCGCGCAGAAGGGCAAAGCGGGTGGTCAGGTCATGCGGCAGAGGGATTGCATTCTGGGTAGCCGATTGCAGCAAGGCGTCGAGGGCGAGCCAATTGCGGGGGTCCTCATCTAGCCGGATAGCGATCAATTTGGCCATACGGTTGGGTGTGGCGGTTGCGGCCAGCACTCGGTCGGTGGTGGCGGCGATTTCTTCAAGGCTGGCTTCGCGAAAGGCGCGGGCACTTGGGTCGGTGGCGATCCAGTACAGGACCGTGCCAAAGCCGGCGGCTGACCCCAAGCCCCAGAGCAGAAGGATCAGCCGCGCAACCCGGCGCATGTCAGATGTGACCCATGCTAGACTTGGCGGCTGCGGATCATGCCGATGATGTCATAGACTTGATCGACGATGGGCCGGGCGATGGCATCGGCGCGGGCGGCACCCTCGCCGATGATCCGGTCAATCTCGGCGGGGTCCTTCATCAGGCGGGACATCTCAGACGTGATGGGCGACAGTTTGGCCACGGCCAGATCGGCCAAGGCGGGTTTGAAGGTGCCGAACTGGGCCCCGGCATAATCCTGCACAACCTGTGCCGCCGTGTGACCAGCCAAAGCGGCATAGATGTTGACCAGATTGCGCGCCTCGGGCCGGTCTTTCAGGCCCGCGACGTTGTCGGGTAGTGGATCCATGTCGGTCTTGGCCTTGCGGATTTTCTTGGAAATCGTGTCGGCGTCGTCAGTCAGGTTGATGCGGGATTGATCCGACGGGTCGGATTTGGACATCTTTTTGGTGCCGTCGCGCAGGGACATGACGCGTGTGGCGGCGCCCTCGATCACTGGTTCGACCACGGGGAAGAAATTGACCTTGTAGTCATTGTTGAACTTGATCGCGATGTCACGGCAAAGCTCCAGATGCTGTTTCTGATCCTCGCCCACGGGCACATGGGTGGCCTTGTAGGCCAGAATGTCGGCGGCCATGAGCGAAGGATAGGCAAACAGGCCAAGGCTGGCCGCCTCGGCATCCTTGCCGGCGGTCTTGTCCTTCCACTGGGTCATGCGGGACATCCAGCCCATGCGGGCGATGCAATTGAAAATCCACGCCAGTTCCACATGTGCGGTGACTTGGGACTGGTTGAACAGGATGGAGCGGGCAGGGTCGATCCCTGCGGCGATAAAGCCTGCGGCCGCTTCACGCGTTTGCTGGCGCAGTTTTTCGGGGTCTTGCCAGACTGTGATGGCGTGCATGTCGACAAGGCAATAGATCGTCTCGATCCCCTCGTCCTGCTTTTCGACAAATCGTTTCAGTGCGCCAAGGTAATTGCCAAGGGTCAGCCCACCTGAGGGCTGGATACCTGAGAAAATACGGGTCGGGAAAGTCTGAGGCGTTTGGACCGCGTCGGACATGGGGGAACTCCATCTGAAAACTTGCACCTTGCCCTTAACGCTGGCATGCGAGGGCGTCAATTGATGGCTTGGACAGGATAAACCCGTGACGCAAGACCCAAACGCCCCGCCCTTGAACCCGTTGCCGCCGGTGGTGTGGCTGATTGCGCTGCCGATGATCGCGATGGAGTTGGTGGTGAACGCCGGGGCCAGCGGGTTGGTGGGGGGACCGGATGCGATTGGTTGGCGGGTGCAGGCCGCGCAGGTCTTTGCGTTTTCGCCCGATTATCTGCGGCAGATGATCACGGCGGGGGTCTATCCGCTGGATGGGCTATGGCGGCTGGTGACCTATGCGGCTGTGCACCGCGACGTGTCGCATGCGCTGTTTGTGGTGGTGATCCTGCTGGCCTTGGGCAAGTTCGTGGGCGAGGTTTTCCGGTGGTGGGCGGTGCTGGCGACCTATGTGGTGGCGACGGTGGTGGGGGCGCTGGCCTATACGGCGGTGCCTTTGGCGCAT
>CAMDHB010000286.1 GCA_945897655.1 Pseudorhodobacter antarcticus | reverse complement strand
AAGTAGCGTTGCGCCACGGCAGTATTGCCTGCCGCGTGCTCTGCCAAGACCTCCTCCCTGCGGGCATGCGACATGATCAGCTTTGAACCATTTGTGGCCAGACCCTTGTCCAGAACCTCACAGGCTCGCAGAAAGTGTCGCCGGTCCGGTGCCGCCATCTCATCCAGCGGCAGATGGCGCATGAATTCCGTGGTAAGCGGCGTCAGGGATGAATTGTCATGATTCATCGGCCCGAAACCTGACAGATCGCTAACCCCCACCGCCTGCAAGAACGTCGCAATCGGCCCACCTGGCATGTCGGCCGCCTCGAACACCCCGGCAATGACCGACCCCGGCCCAAACACCGCCTCATATTCCGCCAGCCTCGCCGCGTAGTCGATCCAGAAAAACTCCCCCCGTCGCTCAAAAAACTCATCAAGCGTCACATGTGCCAACCCGGAATCCCACTGCCATTTCTGGTTCTGCAAATACCAGCTTTCCAGCCACAGATCCTGCCGCCGCAGCGACACCACCACCTTCACGTCAAAATGCCGCGTCAGGGGCCGAAACCGCGCGATGTCCACAATGGTGGACATATCCTCATCCGACAGAATTACCGCAAGCGCCCCCTTCACTGCCGCCCGTTCCGCCAGATCACGCGCAAAGGCATCCACGTCCTGATTGCCATAGCGCATTGGCCCGATGATCAAATTGTGCCGCGCCACCCCAAACGGAAACAAGATGCCCCGCGCCAGCAACGCCGCCGAATTCGCCCGCATGAACCGCTGGATAGATGTGGTCGCAGTCCGGTGCACACCCACATGCAAAAAGAGTTTCCGCATCCTACCCCCTTCTTGAACACCCTGCAGGTACCACCCGCCCCAAATCCGGTCAAGGTGAGGCACCTTGCCGCAAATTTGGTATACCGTCGCATACCGGCTTCCCTTTCACAGGAATTTCACCTAAAACCCGCACAAGGTATTTTTCCCTCCTGAAAGGGCCGGACATGACAAAGATCAAGGTTGCCAACCCCGTCGTCGAACTTGACGGAGACGAGATGACACGCATCATCTGGGACTTCATCAAGCAAAAGCTGATCCTCCCCTATCTCGACATCGATCTGAAATACTATGACCTGTCGGTTCAGGTCCGCGACGCGACGAACGACCAGATCACGATCGATTCTGCCCACGCCATCCAGAAATACGGGGTCGGCGTCAAATGCGCCACGATCACCCCTGATGAGCAGCGGGTCGAAGAGTTTGGCCTGAAGCAGATGTGGAAATCGCCCAACGGCACCATCCGCAACATTCTGGGCGGCGTGATCTTCCGCGAACCCATCATCTGCAAGAACGTCCCTCGCCTTGTGCCCGGCTGGACCAAACCCATCGTCATCGGTCGCCACGCCTTTGGTGACCAGTACCGCGCCACGGACTTCCACTTCCCCGGCAAGGGCAAACTCACGATGAAGTTCGTGGGCGAAGATGGCACCGTCATTGAAAGGGACGTCTATTCGGCACCCTCCGCGGGTGTCTTCATGGGCATGTACAATCTTGATGACAGCATCATCGACTTCGCCCGCTCCTCCTTCAACTACGGCCTGCTGAAGGGCTGGCCGGTGTATCTGTCGACCAAGAACACCATCCTCAAGGCTTATGACGGCCGCTTCAAGGACCTGTTCCAGCAGATTTTCGACGCCGAATTCGCAGACCAGTTCAAGAAAATGGGCATCACCTACGAACACCGCCTGATTGACGACATGGTGGCCTCGGCCATGAAATGGTCCGGCGGTTATGTCTGGGCCTGCAAGAACTATGACGGCGACGTGCAGTCCGATACGGTTGCCCAAGGGTTCGGCTCACTGGGCTTGATGACCTCGGTTCTGATGACCCCCGATGGCAAGATTGTGGAGGCTGAGGCGGCGCATGGCACCGTGACCCGCCACTTCCGCGAACATCAAAAGGGCAAGGCCACCTCGACCAACTCGGTCGCGTCGATCTACGCCTGGACCGGTGGGCTGAAGCACCGCGCGAAACTGGACGGCAATGACCAGTTGATGCGCTTTGCCACCACGCTGGAAAAGGTCACGGTTGACACGGTCGAAGATGGCTGGATGACCAAGGACCTGGCGCTGCTGGTCGGCCCCGATCAGAAATGGCTGACCACAATCGGCTATCTGGAAAAGGTCGATGAATATCTGAACAACGCCCTGATGGGCTGATGCCTTGATCTGGGGCCGCCCTCAGGGTGGCCCCAGATGCTCAAGCATTCACGAACGACGCCGCGCCACGCCAAAACCGGCCAACCCGGTCAAAAGCAGCAGCGCCCCTGCCGGCAGTGGCACTGTGGGTACTTCCTCCCGAACCACAATCAAAGTGCCTGTGAACGAGCCATCCTGACGGCCACCCGTTGCACTGCAGGCGTTGCTGAAGGGCGAGAAATCCTGAATGCATGGCCCAAACGTCTCTGCCATCGTAAAAGACAGGGTCGACGCCCCGAGCAGGCTGTCATCAAAGGCAAAGATCAGCGTGCGGAACGAACTTGCCCAGGTCAGCCCCGAAAATGGCCCGGACGTATAGTCAATCAAAGACAGCGCATTGTTCCCGATCACGATCGAGTTTTTCGTGACAGCATTCGGAAGGGTGCCACTGATGCCCTGGTCGTCAAAGTCATAAACGGCTGCGCGCAGTTGACCGCCCTGACTGTTCGGCTGGGTGGTTTGAAGATGATAGTCGAGGATCGTAAAGGATGTCAGCGTCGTATCGAATGTCACCGAACCCAACAGTGTCCCACCCGCAATCGGCGCGCTGCCATTGTTGTTCGCCACAGCGCGCGAAGTCGCAAAGTTGCCGTCGAAGATGTAGGTATAGGTCGCCGCTTCCAGACCGGCCGTGCACAGGCCCGTCAATAACGTTGCCGCCAAAATCACATTACGCATGTGCAATCGTTCCTTGATCATAAATTTACGAATATACGATAGAATAGCGCTGCTTTTCGCGTCAAGGGATTTGTCCCGCAGAACCAATTGACCGCCCCCTCCCAGCCGCAGTTCTGCAAAGCAGCAATACCTGCGCACAAGCACTGGCTTTCGTCACGCAAACCCTGTAAGGCCCTCGCAACCGCAGAAAACCGAAAGAGACGCCCGATGGAGCTTCGCAACATCGCCATTATCGCACACGTCGACCATGGCAAGACCACCCTCGTTGACGAGCTTCTAAAGCAGTCCGGGTCCTTCCGCGACAATCAAGCCGTGTCTGAACGCGCGATGGACAGCAATGACATCGAACGCGAACGTGGCATCACCATTCTGGCCAAGTGTACCTCCGTGGAACACAACGGCATCCGCATCAACATCGTCGACACCCCCGGCCACGCCGACTTTGGCGGCGAGGTGGAACGTATCTTGTCGATGGTCGATGGTGTTTGCCTGCTGGTTGACGCCGCCGAAGGCCCGATGCCGCAAACCAAATTCGTTCTGGCCAAGGCCCTTGCCCTTGGCCTGCGCCCCATCGTGGTGCTGAACAAGGTCGACAAACCCGACGCCGAACCCGACCGCGCCCTGAATGAGGTGTTCGATCTGTTCGCCAACCTGTCTGCCACCGACGATCAGCTTGATTTCCCGCATATCTATGCCTCGGGCCGCTCGGGCTGGGCTGATCTGGAGCTGGACGGGCCGCGCAAGAACCTTGACGCGCTGTTTGACATGATCATCGCCCATGTCCCCGCCCCGCGCCAACTGGTCGATGCCGACAAGCCGTTCCGCATGCTGGCCACCACCCTGTCCGCCGACCCCTTCATCGGCCGCATCCTGACGGGCCGTGTCGAATCCGGCACGCTGAAAGTGGGCGAGACACTCAAAGCCCTGTCGCGCACCGGCGAAAAGTTGGAGCAGTTCCGTGTGACCAAGGTTCTGGCCTTCCGCGGCCTGACCCAAACCACCATAGAACAGGCCGTCGCAGGTGACATCGTCACCTTGGCCGGCATGTCCAAGGCGACCGTGGCTGATACGCTCTGCGCGCTGGGACTGGACATCCCCCTGCCCGCCCAGCCCATCGACCCGCCGACCATCACCGTTACCTTCGGCATCAATGACTCGCCCCTCGCAGGCAAGGACGGCACCAAGGTGCAATCCCGCGTCATCCGCGAACGCCTGATGCGCGAATGTGAAGTGAACGTGGCCATCAAGGTTGCCGACACCCCCGGTGGCGACGCCTTCGAAGTGTCGGGCCGTGGCGAATTGCAGATGGGCGTGCTGATCGAAAACATGCGGCGTGAGGGGTTCGAACTCTCCATCTCGCGCCCCCGCGTGATTTTCCGCGATATCGACGGCGTCAAGCATGAACCCATCGAAGAAGTCACCATCGACGTCGATGACGAATACACCGGCCCCGTGATCGAAAAGCTGACCGGTCCGCGCAAAGGCGACCTGATCGAGATGAAGCCCGCAGGCGCCGGCAAGACCCGTATCATCGCCCAAGTCCCTTCACGCGGGTTGATTGGTTATCACGGCCAGTTCATGACAGACACGCGCGGTACGGGCGTTCTGAACCGCGTCTTTCATTCCTGGGGTCCCCACAAGGGCCCGATCGAAGGCCGTCGTCAGGGCGTGTTGGTGTCGATGGAAACCGGCGTTTCGGTGGCCTATGCGATGTGGAAACTGGAGGACCGCGGCCACTTCTTCATTGG
>CAMDHB010000285.1 GCA_945897655.1 Pseudorhodobacter antarcticus | reverse complement strand
ACCCAAGATCAAGGGCGGTAGCGCGCGGCAGGGCGGCAATCTCATCCCGGATCCTGCGGTATTCGGCGCGTTTGGTGGCGTTGGCACGCAGGGTGGCAAACAGGTTTTTCATCATATCCTCAAGTCATGCGCTGGTCCGCCCGGATGGCATTCCCGTTTCGCATGGGTCAGATATGGGCCTGTAACCCCGTTGGGGCAACGGCCGAGGCCTCAGACCCGCTATGCGCTGGGTGCATAAGCCCAACAAAAAGGGCGCCCCTGGGGGCGCCCTTTCAATCCTTGTCCTGTCAGATCAGCTTGCCCATCGCCACAGCCGTATCGGACATCCGGTTGGAGAAGCCCCACTCGTTGTCGTACCAAGTCAGGATCCGCACCAGAGTGCCATCCATCACCTTGGTCTGGTCCATGTGGAACACCGAGGAATGGCTGTCATGGTTGAAATCGGCCGAGACATTGGGCTGCAGTGTGTAGCCAAGGATACACTTCAGATGCCCGTCGGCGGCGGCCATGATCGCGGCATTGACCTCTTCCACCGTCGTCGCGCGCTTGGCTTCGAACACCAGATCAACGCAAGAGACGTTGGGCGTCGGCACCCGGATTGCTACACCGTCCAGCTTGCCCTTCAACTCGGGCAGGACCAGACCCACGGCCTTGGCAGCGCCGGTCGAGGTCGGGATCATCGACAAGGCCGCCGCACGGCCGCGGTACAGATCCTTGTGCATGGTATCCAGCGTGGGCTGGTCGCCGGTATAGCTGTGGATCGTGGTCATGAAGCCTTTGACGATGCCGATGCTGTCATTCAGCACCTGCGCGACGGGCGACAGACAGTTGGTGGTGCACGAGGCGTTGGAAACAACGATGTCGCTGCTTGTCAGGGTGTTGTGGTTCACACCAAAGACAATCGTCTTGTCCGCACCGTCACCCGGAGCCGAGATCAGCACGCGCTTGGCGCCGTTTTCCAGATGGGCGGCGCATTTTTCCTTGGACGTGAAGATGCCGGTGCATTCCATCACGATATCGATATGGCCCCAGGGCAGGTCTGCCGGGTTCCTGATCGCCGTCACTTCCATCGGCCCGCGACCAGCGTCGATCGTGGTGGCGGTCGTGGTCACGACCCCGGGGAAACGACCATGCACCGAATCAAAGCGCAACAGATGCGCATTGGTTTCGACCGGACCCAGATCGTTGATCGCAACGACCTCGATATCGGTGCGGCCCGATTCGATGATGGCGCGCAAGACATTGCGGCCGATGCGCCCGAACCCATTGATGGCGACTTTGACGGTCATGAAAAACTCCTGTTCAAGACATGCGACTCACTCAGCGGCTGTTAACGCTAACAGCCCCTTTATGCCGCGAATTTCAACGGCACTTTGCGCCATTCAGCGCCAGAATTCCAGATATTCAACCAAGTGGATCAGTTTACGCACCAGAAACAGCGATATCGTGCCGTCATTCAGCAGAATGTCCCCGGTAATCGCCGCCGCAATCACCCCTGCCACCACCAGATACATGCGATCGGCCACGTACCCCTCCGGAGGTTTGCCTGAAAACAGCTCAACTGACTGCGGTGGTGGGGCGAAGTCAACCCGCCAGCACCCGCGCCATTGCCTTTGCGGCAGGCTCGGCTAGAAACAAGAAGGACAAAATGGGATGTGGGTATGAGTGGACTTTTGGCATTGCTGGACGATGTGGCCGCGATTGCCAAGGTGGCTGCGGCCTCGGTCGATGATATCGCGGCGGCGGCGGCCAAGGCGGGGGCCAAGGCTGCGGGGGTTGTGATTGACGATGCTGCGGTGACGCCAAAGTATGTCCACGGGTTCGAGGCGAGCCGAGAGTTGCCGATCATCTGGCGCATCGGCGTGGGCTCGGTCCGCAACAAGCTGATCATCCTGCTGCCGGCCTTGTTGCTGCTGAGCTATTTCCTGCCGCAGGCCATCACGCCCTTGTTGATGCTGGGCGGGGCCTATCTGTGCTTTGAAGGCGCGGAAAAGGTCTTTCACATGGTCTTTCCCCATGCTGATGCGGAAGTGGCCGAAGATTTCGACCCCAAGGACCCCACCCGTCTGGAAGAGGAAAAGATTGCGGGGGCCATCAAGACCGATTTCATCCTGTCTGCCGAAATCATGACTATCGCCCTTGCCACCGTCGAAAGCCCGAGCCTTTGGATGCAGGCGATCATTCTGGCCGTGGTCGGCGTGCTGATCACCGTGGCGGTTTATGGTGCGGTCGCGCTGATCGTGAAGATGGACGATATTGGCCTGCACATGGCGACCTACCGCCGCACTGCCACCGCGCGGGCCATCGGGCGTGGGTTGGTTGCAGGCATGCCGGTGCTGATGTCGGTCCTGTCCACGGTCGGCACGGCGGCCATGCTGTGGGTGGGCGGGTCCATTGTGCTGCATGGGTTGGAGGTGACTCATCTGTGGGCCTGGCCCTATGAGACGATCCATCACATTGCCGAGGCTGCTTCGGCATCTGTGCCCGTGGCGCAGGGCTTTGTCGCCTGGGGCGTGCAGGCAGCGATTGACGGGGTGTTGGGTCTGGCGCTGGGGATTGTGCTGATCCCGGTTGCAACCCGCGTGATAGCGCCGCTGTGGTCCGCAGTAACCGGAAAAGAAAAGGCCGCGCACTAGGGCGCGGCCAACCTTCGTTCCATCTGAACGATTTACAGAAGCGACTTCGCCAGTTCGACCGTCGCCTCGGCTGTGATCCCGAATTCCTTGTACAGCCGGTCAATCGGGGCTGATGCGCCAAAGCCGGTCATGCCGACAAAGCCTGCCTTCGCCTCACGCCCACGCTCGCCCAGAAGCCAGCGGTCCCAACCGCCAGCCCGCACCCCGGCCTCGATCCCGATGCGAACCGGACCTGCGGGAAGGATGCGCTTGCGATAAGCTTCGTCCTGTGCGGCGAAGAGTTCCATGCAGGGCATCGACACAACGCGTGTGCCGATCCCCTCGGCCTCCAGTGCGGCACGTGCTTTCAAGGCGATCTCCACCTCGGAGCCCGTCGCGATCAGGATGACCTTGCGCGCCCCGGTTGCTTCGGCCAACACGTAGGCGCCCTTGGCGGTTTGGTTCGCCGCGACATGCACCTTGCGCACCGTGGGCAGGTTCTGGCGGGACAGCGCCAGCACCGATGGCGTGGATTTTGTGGTCAGCGCCAGTTCCCAGGCTTCGGCGGTTTCCACCATGTCGGCGGGGCGGAAGACATGGGTGTTGGGGGTGGCGCGCGAAATCGCGAGATGTTCCACCGGCTGGTGCGTCGGCCCGTCCTCGCCCAGGCCAATGCTGTCATGGGTCATCACATAGACCACTGGAATGCCCATCAGCGCCGACAGGCGCATGGACGGGCGGGCATAGTCGGTAAAGCACATAAAGGTGCCGCCGTAAGGCCGCACCCCGCCATGCAGCGCCATGCCGTTCATCGCTGCCGCCATGCCATGTTCACGGATGCCATAGTAGACGTAACGACCGGAACGGTTGTCGGGGGCAAAGGTGCCCATGTCCGGCGTCTTGGTGTTGTTGGACCCGGTCAGGTCGGCCGATCCGCCCATCGTTTCGGGCATGATCGGGTTGATCGCCGTCAGCACCTTTTCGGAAGCTGACCGTGTGGCCAGTTTCGGTCCATCGGCGGCGGCCTGCTTTTTGACCGCAGCAATCACGGATTTCAGCTTCTTGGGTGCATCGCCTGCAAACATCCGCTCAAACTCGGCCCGGCGTTGGGGCGACATGGCGGCAAAGGCGGCTTCCCATTTGCTACGCGCCTCGGCCCCTTTTTGACCCATAGCCTCCCAAGCGGCTTTGATGTCGGCGGGGATGGTAAAGGCTGGATAGGTCCAGCCATAGGCGGCCTTGGTATCTGCCATCAGTTTGGGGTCGGTCAGGGCGCCATGGCCCTTGGAGGTGTCCTGCGCCGATGATCCGAGCGCGATATGTGTCTTGCAGGCGATCAGCGCAGGGCCTGTTGCCGCCTTGGCCGCCGTCATTGCACGGTCAATATCATCGGGGTCATGGCCGTCGCAGTCAAACACCGCCCAGCCTGAGGCGGCAAAGCGCGCCTTCTGGTCGGTGACATCGGCGATCGACACCTTGCCGTCAATCGTGATGCCGTTATTGTCCCACAGCACGATCAGATTGCTCAGGGCCTGCTTGCCGGCCAATGCCAGCGCTTCCTGGCTGACACCTTCCATCAGGCAACCATCGCCAGCAATCACCCAAGTGCGGTGGTTCATCACCTTGGCCCCAAAACGGGCGCGCAGGCTTTCCTCGGCAATCGCAAAGCCCACGGCATTGCCCAGACCCTGACCCAAGGGGCCGGTCGTCGTTTCAATGCCATCCGCATGGCCAAACTCCGGATGCCCCGCGGTGCGGTAACCCCACTGCCGGAAATTGCGGATCTGGTCCAGCGTCATGTCGGCATAACCAGTCAGGTACAGCAAGGAATACAGCAGCATCGACCCGTGGCCCGCCGAAAGGATAAAGCGGTCCCGGTCTGGCCAGTGCGGAGCCTTGGGGTCAAAGCGCAGATGTTTGTCAAACAGAACCGTCGCCACATCTGCCATGCCCATCGGCATGCCGGAATGGCCTGAATTTGCAGCCGCCACAGCGTCCAGCGTCAAGGTGCGGATCTCGCAGGCGCGCATCCAGTGGTCGGGGTGGCGGGC
>CAMDHB010000284.1 GCA_945897655.1 Pseudorhodobacter antarcticus | reverse complement strand
CCGCCCTCCCCAAGGCTTGCCCCGGTTGATGACGATCTGCCCATCCACCGCGTAATGCCCGGCCACAGCATCCGCTTACTCCGAATGCCGCGCCGCCGTATCACCCTGCGCAGGTCGGGGTTAACCCCGACACTGCCCCACCATCTTCCCCCCAGCGCGGCCCCTGGACCGACCCAGGTCAAAATCCTAAAATGTGATTAACGAAAATCTACAACCTATTGATTATGATGTATATTTCAAAGTGTCCACATGTGGACACCTCACCCGTACTTGACTTGCCCCCCCTCCTTGCCCTCTGATGTGCCCACCTTACCCGGACCCAAAATGACCCTCGGCTCCTCTCTTACCACCCCCCCACCCACCCTGACCGAGGGGGAGGCGCTGGACCTGGCCCGCGCCCATATCGGGCTGACGGGCACCCTTGCCCCCCTCACCTCGGAACGTGACCTGAATGTCCGGCTGACCACCCCACAGGGCCGCTTGGTTCTGAAACTGGCCAACTCCGCCGAACCGGCTGACCTGACCGCCCTGCAAACCCAGGCCCTGCTTCACCTGGAACCCCAGGCCCTGCCCACCCCCCGTGTGATCCGCACCCTGACCGGCGAAACCGAGGCTGCCACCCCCCATGGCACCCTGCGTCTGCTGACCTGGCTGGAGGGTCACCCCCAACACCTGACCCCCCGCACTCCAGCCCAATGCGCCGCGATGGGGGCCATTTCCGCCCGGCTGAGCCTGGGTTTGCAAGGATACCACCACCCGGCGGCGTCCCATGTCCTGCAGTGGGATATCAAGCAGGCCAGCGCCCTGCGCCCCCTGCTGCCCCACATCGCCGCCGATCTGCGCCCGCTGGCCACCGAAACGCTGGACCGGTTTGACCGCGACATCAAACCCGCCCTTGCCCAGTGCCGGACCCAGATCGTCCACAACGACCTGAACCGCCACAACGTGCTGGTCGACCCCGCCAACCCCGACCATATCACTGGCATCCTTGATTTCGGTGACATGGTGGAAACCCCGCTGATCTGCGATGCAGGCGTCACCGCCGCCTACCAGATCGACCCTGCCAGACCGATCGAAAGCCTGACCACATTCGCCCGCGCCTATCACGCCATCCTGCCCCTGACGCCGCAAGAGCGGCACCTGCTGCCCGACCTTGCGGCCACGCGGATGCTGACCACCCTTGCCATCGCCTCGGCCCGTGCGGCCCGCTATCCGGACAATGCGGCCTATATCCTGCGCAACGTCCCCGCCGCCGCCGCCGGCCTTGTCGCCCTGTCCCAAGCCCCCCGCCAGATGCTGGAGATTTCATGACGTCCCCCAACATGGTCAACGCCTATACCCCCGGTGCGGGCAACCTGTCGCCGCAGGATCAAGACCGCGTCGCCCGCCGGACCCGCCTGCTGGGCCCCGCTTACCGGCTGTTTTATGAAACACCGGTCCATCTGGTCCGGGGCGAGGGGGTCTGGCTTTATGATGCCGAGGGCAAGGCTTATCTGGATTGTTACAACAACGTCGCAAGTCTGGGCCATTGCCACCCCCATGTCGTGGCGGCCACGGCCCGGCAATCGGCGATCTATGCCAGCCATACCCGCTATCTGAACGACACGGTTCTGGACTATGCCGAACGCCTGCTTGCCACCTTCCCCGCGGCGCTGAACCATGTGATGTTCACCTGCACCGGGTCCGAGGCGAACGATCTGGCCCTGCGCATCGCCTTTGCCCATACCGAGGGGACGGGGGTGATCGTCACCGAAAACGCCTATCACGGTGTCACCCTGTCCACCGCCGCCATGTCGCCCAGTCTGGGTGCAGGCGTGCCCTTGGGGGCCCATGTCCGCACCGTCCCCGCCCCCTCAGACGGCGCCTTTACCGCGAATGTTCAGGCCGCGATCCATGATCTGCAGCGCCACGGCATCAAACCCGCCGTCCTGCTGGTCGATACGATCTTCTCTTCGGACGGCGTTTACGCGGACCCCGCAGGTTTCCTGAAACCGGCGGCCGAGGCGATACGGGCGGCGGGGGGGCTGTTCATTGCGGATGAGGTTCAGCCGGGTTTTGCCCGCACGGGCGAGGCGATGTGGGGCTTTCAGCGGCATGGGCTGATCCCTGACATGGTGTCGATGGGCAAGCCGATGGGCAACGGATATCCCGTGGCGGGGCTTGCGCTGAAGGGCAGCGTGATCAAGACCTTTGGCAACCGGGCGCGCTATTTCAACACCTTCGGCGGCAATGCCGTCGCTGCCGCCACCGCGATGGCCGTGCTGGAGGTGATCGAGGGTGAAGGGCTGCGCGCGAACGCCACCACCACTGGCGCCTCCTTCTGCGATGGTTTGCTGGCCTTGGCCAAGACGCATGACAGCCTTGGCCCCCTGCGCGCGGCGGGGCTGTTTCTGGGGCAGGACATTGTGACCGACGGCAAGCCTGATGCGAAAAAGGCTGGCCGCATCGTCAACCGGATGCGGGAAAATGGTGTGCTGATATCGGCCACCGGTCCCTTGGGCCATGTCCTGAAAATCCGCCCGCCCCTGACCTTCCGTCCCGAACATGTAGACCGGGTGCTGGACAGTCTTGGGGCTGCCTTGGGCTGAAACCTGATGGCGGTTCGACGGACTGCTCGTGACGCCCTGCGACAAACCGCGCCATCAGGACCCGGCCGCACGGCAGGGGGGTACCACGCCGGTATTGGACACCAGTCCCGGTGTGGGATTGATCCCCACGAGTTTGTTGAAGGCCGCAGGCACCCGGCCCGACCCTGCCGTGTCAGGGCCAAGGGCAAAGCTGCACAGGCCCGATGTGACCGCGACCGCCGACCCGGAGGATGAACCGCTCGACACTTAATCCGCGCTGAACACCGAACGCAGGTCGCTATGGGGCCGGCGCGTGCCCTGCGGGCCGGGGGCGAGCTGGTCCAGGTTTGTCTTGCCCATCACGATGGCCACGGCCACGCAGTCGGGCAATAAATGCCGCATCTGCGGCGGGCGCATGGGCAAAAGCCATCATTCACGGTGCCAAGTGCGGCAGGACAGGCCCCGAGAGGATCATTCGGGCGAGGTGCGCGAAATGGAAAAGCCTGTCAGGCAAGCAGAGCCGTTCCAGTATGGATCGCGGGAACAGTTGCGTATTTCAGGCCCACCAACGATTGAAAACTGGGCTTATTGCCGGGAATGTGGCGGGATTGCCTGGGCCGAGCCCTGCCTGAAAGTGCAACAGACCGGCGTATGCGAGGCCGATTTCACTTGCTGTCAGACGGCTTCTCGGTTCGGCTTGCGGATGGGCGGACTTGCGGGACAGATGAAGCGCGCAATGGTCCGCACTGGATGGGAGGCAAGAGTGTGACGCAAAGCCCCGACGGAATGCCTTCTGCCACCCCAGTGCCAAATGGGGCGGACGGGTTGGCCCGCGCGGTTCAGACGGGGCCGATCCGTCTGAACCGGGGCGACCTTGTGGCGCGGATCCGGGCCGACGCTGCCCCGGTCATCGTGATCGAGGCGCCCGCAGGCATGGGCAAAAGCTGGCTTTTGGCCGATCTGGCCGGGGACGCGCCCATCGCGCGCGACGCCCAGCCGTTTGAGGGGGCGCAGTTCTGGGATGTGCCCAATTTGCCGCTGGTGGGCAACCTGCCGGACCAGCGGCTGATCCTGGTCAAACGCCCCGAAACGGCCATCCCCGAACTTGCCCGGGCCGAGGTTTATGGCAGGGTCAGCCGCTATGGCCCTGATGACCTTTTGTTCAGCGCAGACGATCTTGCCGCTGTGCCAACACAAGACAACCTCATGGCCCGAACTGGGGGGTGGCCCTGCCTGCTGCCAGCGGCCCTGTCGGGCAAGGCGGGGTTGGGGGCGCTGACCCGGTTCTTGCAGGATGATCTGCTGGCCCAGATCCCATCGGCCCGGCTGGTTGCCTTTCAGGCCTATCTGACCCAACCGGGCGCCGCCCATGACGCGGGCCTGTTGACGGGCCTGCCCTTTGTGGGGGGCAAGGCGCTGCACCCGGCCTTGGCCGCCGTTCGCCAGCCGATGCTTGGCGCGATCAAGGCGCTGCTGGCCACCCGCATGACAAACCCGCAAGAGGCCCGTGCCATTGCGGTGGCCCTGGTCGCCCTGGGCCAGACGCCCGAGGCGATTGCCACATTCCAAGGCATCGGGGCATGGCAAGCCGCGATCCAGACGCTGCAGGCGGCGGGGGGGCCGTTCTTCATCCATCGTTTCGGCGCGGATGCCTTTGACAAGATGCTGTCGGGTTTTCCGCCTGACATGGTCCTGACCGAAGAGGTTCTGACCCTGTGCCGCGCCATTCAGGCTGTCAAACGGGGCGAGGTCCCCTTGACCCGGCGCTTGCTGATTGACCGCTATGGCCCTGTCGCCGCCGACGCGCATGCCGTGCTGGCAGACCGAACCCGCCATTCGCTGGAATTTCGCTTTTTCCGCCTGCTGCTGCGCACATGGGAAGATTTCGATCTGGACCTGCGTTTTCTGGACGATGCCTATGCGCTGTTGGCGGAACTGCCGGCGGACGATGACCTGCACCGTGGGTCGTTCTACAATGCCGTGCTGGAATTCTATATCCGTGCAAGGCGTTTCCCCGAGGCGGACCATGCCGCCAGCCGGGCTGCAGCCCATTACGCCCGATCGTATATTCCGATCCTGTCGTTCTACATCGATCTGCACCGCGCGATCATCCGGCTGTTCATGGGGGA
>CAMDHB010000283.1 GCA_945897655.1 Pseudorhodobacter antarcticus | reverse complement strand
GATCGCGCGCCGGAATGCTGGCATCCATCCCAAGTGCGATGTTTTCCAGCACTGTCATCGCCTCGAACAGGCTGAAATGCTGAAACACCATGCCAATCCCCAACCGCCGCGCCGCCTTGGGGTTGGCCACCGTGATCCGCTGCCCGTTCCAGCGAATTTCGCCGGCATCGGGCTGCATGATGCCGTAAATCATCTTGACCAACGTCGATTTGCCCGCGCCATTCTCGCCCAGCAGCGCATGAATTTCGCCCGGCAGGACCGAAAAGCTGACATGGTCATTGGCCAGCACACCCGGAAACCGCTTGGTGATGCCGCTCAGTTCAAGTCGGGGGGTCAGGACGGCCTCCTTGGCGGCGATTGCGTCAGCCATGCTGGACCCTGCCGCAAACCAAGCCCAGACGGCCCGCCGTTGAAACAGTTTCAGGAATTGCCCACATCTGGGCGCACACAAAAGTGGCGCCCCGTCCAGTGGGTCCAGGTGTCCAAGCCTTGATCAATTGTTTCCCCATCGTCGCCCCCGCTTGTGGCAGTGCAGGGGTTGTCGTTCAGGCTAGACTGGAAAACGCGCAACCGACAAGAGTTTCATCAGACTTGCGGCCCGATTTTACGGCATTTGCCTGTTTTTTCGGTTTTGTCTTGAAACTTGCGCCCGTACCGGCAACGGTTTGGGCAATCACTGAAGGGGAACCTGTCCATGCTTGATCACGAAACCTTCTTGCGAATGGCCATCGCAGAATCCGCCAAGGCGCGGGCGGCGGGCAACCATCCCTTTGCCTGCATCCTTGTCGGCCCCGATGGCACCGTGCTAATGACCCAGCACAACGCCTATATGCCCGACCATGACATGACCGGCCATGCCGAGCGGGTCTTGATGACCCGCGCATCGACCACCCTGCCGCCTGCCCTGCTGCGCGAATGCACGATCTACACCAGCGCCGAACCCTGCGCGATGTGTGCCGGTGCCATCTACTGGACGGGGCTAAAGCGTGTGGTCTATGGCCTGACCGAGCGGGACCTGAAAGGGATCACCGGCAACCACCCCGAAAACCCGACGCTGGACCTGCCCTGCGAAGTGGTCTTTGCCGCAGGCCAGCGCAAGGTCGAGGTGATCGGCCCCATGCTGGAGGAGGAGGCAGCAGCCGTGCATGTGGGGGCTTGGGGCTGAAACATGGCTAACAGTTGGTTAACGAAAAAAGCCAAGATACTGATCTAAAACGCTTTTCTAAAGTGTCCACATGTGGACACTCACCCCCGCCGCCCCAGTGACGACGTGGCCACCGCCGCAATCACGATGGTGCCCACCAGCATTTCCCTGACATAGCTATCGACCTGCATCTGGGTCAGCCCATTGTCCAGAATGCCCAAGATCAGCACCCCCACCAGCGTGGCCAACACCCGCGGCTCGCCTTCCTTCCCCATCGTCATGCCCAGAAACACCGCCGCAATCGCGTCCAACATCAACCCTGCCCCTTGCGTCGGATTGGCCGAGGCGACGCGGCTGGCATACATCAACCCCGCCACCGCCGCCCCAAACCCCGTCACCGCAAAGGCGCTGAGACGCAGCCGCCGCACCCTGACCCCCGCCAGATGCGCCGCCTCGATATTGCCGCCAATCGCATACAAACGGCGGCCATAACTGGTATGCTCCAACAGCACCCAGACGATCAGCAAGACCAAAACCGCGACCAGCGACAGATAGGGCAGCTTCACCTCCGCCAACCCCAACCAGTCCAGCGGAATGCCCTGTCGTGAAAAGTCCGCGAAAGGTTTGGGAATGTCGCGGCCAAAGATCGTGGCCCCCCCGCTGATAAAGAATGCAAACCCGCTGAACACCGTCAGCGTCCCCAGCGTGGCCACAAAGGGCAGGATGCCCAGATAGGCCACCAACACCCCATTCAGGACGCCGCCCACCAGCCCAATCCCTAGCGCCGCCGACACACCCACCCAAACCGGAAACCCTTGGGCAAACAGGACCGCCGCCAAGACCCCCGCCAGACTGGCGGTTGATCCAACCGACAGATCGAAATCGTTCATCACCATCACAACTGTCATCGCAAACGCCACCACAGCCAGCATCGAGATTTGCTGTGACACGTTGATCAGATTGCGCGCCGTAAGAAAGGTGCCCGGCAGTTGCACCGCAAAGAACACCACGATCACCAGCAACCCCAAAAGCGTGCCGAACTGGCGCAGATAAGCGATCATGACATCTCCGTAGCAGGATAAAGCGCGTGCAGCAGGTCGTTCGGTGCCATGCCCGCCGGGTCCAAAATGGCCGACTGACGGCCCCCCTGCAGCACCAAAACCCGGTCAGCCATCCCCAAAAGCTCGGGCAAGTCGGATGAGGCGAGCAGGATCGCACAGCCCTGATCGCTCAGGTCGCGCATAAGCTTGTAGATCTCGAACTTGGCCCCGACATCGACGCCGCGTGTGGGTTCATCCAGCAGCAGCAGGCGGGGGTTGCCGGCCAGTGCGCGGGCGAAAACGACCTTTTGCTGATTGCCGCCTGACAGCCGCCAGACCGACTGCTCTGGCCCTGCCGATTTCAGCCCGACCTGGCCTGATAGATCATTTGCCCAGGTACGCTCGGGCGCCAGCCGCGCCCAGACCCCGGCATGGTGCGGCAGCAGGGCATTCGGGCGTGTACCCATCCGCATCATCAGACCTTCGCTGCGCCTCTCACGCGGGACGTAGGCCACCCCCCGCGCCCAAGCCTCGGCGGGCGAGCGGGGCGCGGGCGAGGATTGCAGCAGAACCTGACCCGATTTCGGCCGCTCCAACCCCAAGAACAGCCGCAAAACCTCGGTCTGTCCGGCGCCGTCCAGGCCGCATATCCCCAGGATCTCACCGGGGTGCAGGATGAAATCCAAATCGCGCAACTTGGGTGAGGAGACAGCCACCACCCGGCAAACCTCGCCCCCAGCCACCCGCGCGCTCCGGGCCGGATAGCCATCGGCCACATCGCGCCCGGTCATCTGAAGGATAATCTCGGCCCGGCTGGTATGGCCAACTTCGGCAGTCATCACGTTCTGCCCGTTCCGCAGCACTGAGACGTCATCGCAAAGCCGCATCACCTCATTCAACCGGTGCGAGACATACAGGATCGCCGCCCCCCGCGCCTTCAGCCGCGCAATCACGCTGAATAGCTTTTCCGCCTCAGCCTCGGCCAAGGCTGCGGTGGGTTCATCCAGAACATAGAGGCACGGCGCCACCTCGCCCTTGTGGCTCACCAAGGCGGCGGCGATCTTGACCAGCATCCGGTCGCCCAGACCCAGGGACCCAGCCTGCTGCCAGACGTCGATCTTGTCGATCCCCAATTCCGCCAGCGCCGCCTCGGCGCGCCTTGCCAGTTCCGGCCAGTCGACCAGAACGCCCAACCGCCGGGGCAGCGGTTGGCCCAGAAGGATGTTTTCGGCCACCGACAGTTGCGGCACCAGGTTCAGTTCCTGATGGATGATCCGAAACCCCGCCGCAGCCGCATCGGCGGGCGAGGTTACCGCGATCTCTGCGCCATCCTTTCGCAGGGTCATGGCATCCGCCGGAACAACCCCTGCGATCAACTTGATCAGGGTGGATTTTCCCGCCCCATTCTCGCCCATCAGGCCATGAACCCGGCCCGGGCGCAGGTGAAGCGAGACATTGGACAGAACGGTCGCCGACCCATAGCGCTTGGTCAACCCGCTGAATTCCAAACCGTCCGTCATGCATGCTTCCATCGGTTTGGCGATGCCCCGAAGGCCCTACTTCGGGGCATCCTTTGCTTACTGCGCTGCGTTCGCTGCGGTGATCAGAACCGTCGGCACATAGATGATCTTGGCCAGAACCTGCTTGCCCGCAACCGCATCCGCCGTCACAGCAAAGGTCGCGGCACCGATACCGGCAAAGTCCTGCGCCATCGACGCCTCGAAGTTGCCACCAGCGGCAATCGCATCGCGCGCCTGCGGGTTGGCGTCGATGCCGGTGATCACGATGCCCTCATTCTGACGGCCCGCCGCCTCGATGGCCTGCAACGCACCCAAAGCAGGCTGGTCCCAGGCGGCCCAGACCGCGGCAATGCTGCCCGGTTCGGGGTTGGCGGCCAGAATCGCCTCCATCTTGGCGCGGCTGTCGGCAATGCCGCCGTCCTGCACGTCGGGGGTCACGCGGTCCAACACCTTGATATCGGGGAAGTTGCCAAAGATCGCATCCGCAACCACACCGCGCGCCTGCACCGGTGGGAAGGCGTCAAAGACGAACATCACGACATTGCCTTTGCCCTGAATCCGGTTGGCGACATAAACCGACGTCTCCGCCGCCATCGCGTAGCCGTTCGAGGTGACGTTGGCCACCAGCAACGGGTCCGCCCCCGCATCCATGCCGATCACGGGGATCTTGGCGTCAGCGGCCGTCTGCAGGCCCGCCGCAATCTGGCTGGGGTCCACGTTGATCACGATGGCATCAACTTGCTGAGTCACCGAATCTTCGATACGCGAAATCACCGCTGCCACATCGCCGGCGGTGTCGATCACATTGACCTCCCACCCCTTGGCCGTGGCTGCTTCTTCAAAGCTTTTCACATAGGCTTGGGTGCCCGGTTGCGCCAGAAACGGCGTGATGATGGCCACTTTCTCGGCATAGGCCGAGGAGGCGCCAAGGCCAAGGATGGCCAGGATCAGGGTCAGTTTTTTCATTACTCTCTCCCAGTGTTGCAGTCGTTTTTCG
>CAMDHB010000282.1 GCA_945897655.1 Pseudorhodobacter antarcticus | reverse complement strand
GGCAATCGTCATGATCCCCGGCACCTCGCCGTAGGCTACGACGTTGGTGCGCTGCAACACGGCAATCGCCTCGTAATTCTCGCGCCCGCCGTCCTTGTTGGGAACCCATTCGCCATCCTTGCGGCTGTAATCGCGGTACAGCATGGACGCCACAGCATCCACCCGCAGCCCGTCCAGATGATATTCCTCCAACCAATACAGGGCGTTGGACACGAGGTAGTTCGACACCTCAACCCTTCCATAGTTGAAGATCATCGTGTTCCAGTCCTGATGGAACCCCTCACGCGGGTCTTGGTGTTCGTATAGTGCCGTGCCGTCAAACCGGCCCAGCCCATGTTGATCGGTCGGGAAATGTCCCGGCACCCAGTCGAGCAGAACGCCCACCCCCTTGGCATGCGCCGCCTCGACAAAGGTGCGAAATTCGTTGGGCGTGCCATGCCGGACCGTCGGCGCGAACAGCCCGACCGGTTGATAACCCCAGGAGCCATCGAACGGATATTCGGAAACTGGCATCAACTCGATATGGGTAAAGCCCATATCGGCCACATACCCAACCAATTGTTCAGCCAATTCCAGATAACTGAGCATTCGGTTACCCGGCGCCCGCCGCCATGACCCTAGATGCACCTCATATACCGAAATAGGCGCATTGATGTTCTGCGCTGTGGCCCGCGTCGCCATCCAATCGCCATCAGCCCAGACCCGTGGCCGGATATCGCGGACTACGGAAGCATTGGCGGGCGGGTGTTCGGACCCGAACCCCACCGGATCGGCCTTCAGCGGCATCACGACCCCATCCGCCGCGCGGATTTCGTACTTATAACCCACCCCGTCCTTCAAACCGGGAATGAACGTCTCCCACACGCCAGTCGCGCCGCGCCGTCGCATCGGGTTACGCCGCCCGTCCCAGACGTTGAAATCGCCCACCACCGAAACCCGCTGCGCGTTCGGCGCCCAGACGGCAAAGTGAACGCCTTCGGTGCCCTCATGGGTGATCAGATGTGCGCCCAGAACCTGCCAGATTCGCTTGTGCGACCCTTCGCCGAGCAGATACTCATCCAACTCGCCCATGACAGGACCAAAGCGGTAAGCGTCGTCAAATTCCCATTCCGTGCCATGGCCTTGGGCACGCAACCGGTAAGGTGCGTTCTTGGGCATCGTGGCCCAAAACAGCCCGTCAAACCCCGCCACCGGAACCGCAGCAACCGGCGCTTCACCTGCCACGATCAGCGACACCTTCTCGGCCCCCGGCACAAAGGCCGTCACGACCCAAGCCTTGCCCACCTGATGAGGTCCCAGCACGGCATAGGGATCCCCGTGCCGCCCTTCGGTGATCGCCGCTGCCGTACCGGGGTCCAGGGTCGCCAGTGTCATCAGATCCTCACAAGACTGAAGGAACGTTCCAGATGTCCCGCATATAGCTGCGGATCGTCCGGTCAGAAGAAAAGAACCCGGACCGTGCCGTGTTTATGGCGGCCATCCGGACCCAAGCGTCCTTGTCGGCAAAGGCGCGGTCCACTTGCGTCTGCGCTGCATCGTAGGCCGCAAAGTCCGCTGCAACCAGAAAATAATCATGATGCCAGATGCGGTGCACCAGCCCATGATAGCGGTCGATCTGCCCGGGCGAGAACCGCCCTTCCGAGATTTGCTGCAAGATCTCCTGCAAGGGCACGCTGCCCTCGATCGCAATCCGCGATTGATCCGCCACCCCACGCCGCGCCGCAGCCTCCTCAGTGGTCATGCCGAACAGGAAGAAATTCTGTGCCCCCACTTCGCGCAGAATCTCGACATTGGCGCCGTCCAGCGTGCCAATCGTTGGCGCGCCGTTCATCATGAACTTCATGTTGCCCGTGCCCGACGCCTCCATCCCCGCGGTCGAGATCTGCTCAGACAGATCCGCCCCCGGCACCAGATGTTCCGCCATCGAGACGTTGTAGTTCGGCGGATAGACAATCTTCAGCAAATCGCCCGTCACCGGGTCATTGTTAACAACTGTCGCCACGTCATTGATAAGATGGATGATTTCCTTGGCCACGGCATAGCCTGGTGCCGACTTGCCACCAAAGATCTTGACGCGTGGCACCCAGCCCGCCGTAGGATTGGCCCGTACCCGGTTCCAATGCGCCACCGTCTGCAGGATGTTCAGCAACTGCCGCTTGTATTCATGGATGCGCTTGATCTGCACGTCAAAAAGCGCGTCAGGGCTGACGACATGCCCCGTCTGCGTCTTGATCCAGGACGCAAGGGCCACTTTGTTTGCCCGTTTGGCCGCGTCAAAATCGGTCCGAAAGCCCTTGTCCTCGACATGCGGCTCCAACTCGCGCAGGCGGTCCAGATCATCTTCCCAGCCTTCACCAATCCGCTCGGTGATCAGCCCGGCCAAGGGCTGATTGCACATCTTCAACCAGCGCCGTGCCGTGACCCCATTGGTCTGGTTCACAATCCGGCCCGGATGCAGCTTGGCCAGTTCCGGGAACAGATTGGCCTGCACCAATTCCGAATGCAGCGCCGAAACCCCGTTGACCTTATGCGCCATGATGAACGCCAACTCGCCCATCCGAACCTCGTGATGCTTCACGATGCCCACATAATGCGGGCAATTGGGATAGGTGCGCCGATGCCAGCTGTCGATCCGTTCCACAATCTGCATGTGGCGCGGCAGGACATTGCCAAAGGTGAAGGTCGCCCACTTTTCCAACGCTTCGGGCAGCAGGGTGTGGTTGGTGTAGCCCAGACAGGCCTGCGCCGTCGCAATCGCCTCATCAAACGGCAGCCCATGCTCGTCCGACAAAAGCCGTACCAGTTCCGGCCCCGCAATCGCCGGATGTGTGTCATTCATCTGGATCGCCGCATACTTCGGCAGCGCCCGGAGGTCGGAATGGCTCGCCAAGAACCGGCGCAGAATGTCCTGCAAGGCCGCCGATGTCAGGAAAAATTCCTGCTTAAGCCGCAATTCCTTGCCGGCATAGGTCGTGTCATCGGGGTATAGAACCCGGCTCAGCGTCCGCGCCAGGGCTTCCGGCTCGGCGGCAGCGGCATAATCGCCCCGGTTGAACCGCTCCAAATCGAACGCCGCTGTGGGCCGCGCGCTCCACAGACGCAGCGTGTTGGCCCATTTGCCCTGCCAGCCAATCACCGGCGTGTCATAGGCATTGGCATAAACCGTCTCGCCCGGGGCCCAATAATCGCGCCCGTCGCGGACCTGAACCGATCCCTTGAACCCTATGGTATAAGAGCTTTCAGGCCGCTCAAACTCCCACGGGTTGCGGTGCAGCAACCAGTCGTCCGGCACCTCCACCTGCTGGCCATTGCTGAACTGCTGGCGGAACAAACCATGCTCATACCGGATGCCATAGCCGTAGGCCGGGCACCCCACCGTCGCCATCGCTTCCATGAAACAAGCCGCCAACCGCCCGAGGCCCCCATTGCCCAGCGCCGCATCCGGCTCATCTTCCACAATCGCGCGGAAATCTTGGCTAAAGCCGTCCATCACCTGCACCACAGTGTCACGCAGGCCCAGATTGACCGTCGCATCTTCCAGCAGACGCCCGATCAGAAACTCCATCGACAGGTAATAGACGCGCTTGCGATCTTCCGCCCATGTCCTGCGGGTTGAGGCGAACCACGGCTCCACGATCCGGTCGCGCATCGCAAAGCTCAGCGCCATGCGCCAGTCAAAGACGCTGGCATTCGGCACATCCTTGCCAAGTGTCGATTTCAAATGACGCAGAATGTCGGCCTGCACCGTGTTGTAGCCCAGAGAAAGATCGTTCAAAGTCATGTCCGCCCGCAGTATGTGTCACCCACCAGCCTAACCGGACCACCGCCCCGGTCAAGGCGTGATCACCGCAAAAGTGGGTCAGATGCGGTCCCAAACCGCTTTCATCTTTTATCCAGATGGTCAAGTAACGTCTGACGAAATGCTGAAATTGTTTGCGCTACCGTGACCTCAAAGCGCTTTTATCATTTCACCATTCCGTGCAGGCTCTGGCCGCACATCTGCCACTTTTGCGGCTACCGCCCACCAAATCCCGTGATTCCGCGCTTCCAATGCCTTCACGTCATCCTGATCATTCCTTGGGGCCAGGCTCCTGTTTCGAAATTGTAAGTCGCGTCATTTTCTTCTAAATCGGCCAAATCTTTTCACCCTTCGGCCCAAGTCCGGCCCTGACCAAGGTGAAGGATGAAACAACAGGCGCAAAGCCGAAACCATGTGACGGAGCAGACGATGCGAAACCCAAAGCCGGCCCAAAAGGTCGAACCTCAAACCCAACAGCAGCAGGGCCAATCTTCCCCCAGCCCTCAGCAATCCGCTGGCACGGCCCCCGTGCCAAAACCGCAGATTCGCGACTGGGCGTCAATCTGACCAGACCCGGCACCCCTGTCCGGGTCTGCGCAGAGATGTTGACATGACGCACGGAACGTCCAAGGTTGCCCCCCACTGCATGTTGCGAACGGGGGACCTTGTGCGCCTTCCAACCCTGATACTGGCGATGTCGCTGACGGCCCTGAACGCCGACGCGCAGGATCTGAATCTGCCGGCCAAGCCCAACGCCCGTGCCACCATGCGCGCTCTGGACCTTCCCCGCGGTTTTCTGGCCATGTTCAACAACACCGTGGCACGCTTCAAGGACGGGCGTTTTGTGGTCACCTACGTCTATACCTTCGGCAACCGCAAACGTGATGCCGTGGTCTATGTCACCAATG